>NZ_JBALPC010000244.1:0-5130 GCF_036965225.1 Bacillus sp. JJ1474
GAATGTGTCTCAATTTAAAAAGTGACGCAGGCCGAAAAATTTTGCTCGACCTAATCAAAACCGCAGATGTATTCGTAGAAAATTATCGTCCAGGCGTAACAAAAAAATTAGGTATTGACTATGAAACATTGAAAGAAATTAATCCTGGACTAATTTACTGCTCGATTTCGGGCTACGGACAGACCGGGCCTTATAGTAAAAAGGGCGGCTACGATATCATGGCACAAGGCATGTCGGGGCTGATGGATATGACTGGTGAAAAAGGTGGAAAGCCTGTAAAAGTAGGGATTGCCATTCATGATATTGCGGCAGCACAAACCGCCATTCAATCGATATTAACTGCGTACATTCATCGTTTGAAAAATGGAAAAGGGCAGTATATCGATGTTTCGCTTGTTAACGCTGGACTTGCCTGGACTGTTTGGGAGGCTGCTGCTTATTTTGGAACAGGTGAAGTGGCAAAACGGAATGGGACAGCACACCGCGCATCAGCCCCGTACCAAGGCTATGAAACAAAAGACGGCTTCATTTTAATTGGGGCAGCTAATCAGAAGCTATGGGAAAATTTTTGCTTAAATGTGATTGATCAGCCCAATTGGTTAGTAGATCCTCGGTACGAAACGGTTAGTTTACGGACAGAACATGTGGATGAACTTGAGGTCGAAATCGAAGAAGTTTTAAAACAAAAAGATTCAGCACATTGGCTGAAACTTCTTGAAGAAAGCGGAATCCCATCGGGCCCTATCTATTCCTATGATCAAACCTTGAATGACCCACATATTCTAGAACATGAAATGGTCCTTGAATATGAGCATCCTGCCTGTGGACAAATGAAGACACTTGGTTTCCCTGCCAAATTTTCCGAAACTCCGGGGCAATTAAGAATGCCTGCCCCTCTCCTCGGGCAGCACAATAAGGAGATCTTGACTGAATTAGGATACTCTGACGAAGAATTTAAAGTATTAAAAAACAAAGAAATTATCAAATAAACATGAGGGACGGAACTCTTGCTTCCATATTTCGAAGCAAGTGATCCGTCCCTTTTGACTCTAGAGGAACCCCTTCATATTCTTTTCAATAGAAATAAAACTAGGTAATAATGTAGTTTATTAGTAAAACGTTCTCTCCAATCAGTCTAATCCTGAATACATTGTTGTATGCCGTATGACGTACAAAGGTGTATTGAAAAATTTATTTTCAAGGGAGCAGACAAATGTATAAAAAGCTAGCTGTCGCCATTATTCATGGAATGGGTAATCAAAAGGATGGTTTTGCTAAGAATATGATCGCAATGATCAATCAAACATTCGCAAAGAAACTGAAGGATGTAGTTGAAGATCCTGCCTCCTATCTTATGATTGAACCGATACTGTGGGCACCGGTTTTTGCAGGTCGACAGGAAAAGCTGTTTGAAAGAATGGTGCAGGAAAACAAATTGAATTATCAGGGATCAAGGAAATTCATTGTTACTTATATAGGAGATGTGATTGCCTATCAACTAGTAGAGACAGCAAAGCAAAATTATGAGAGAGTTCATGAGAAAATCGGTAAAGGTCTGAACATTCTCTCTAACAAAGCAGGAGATCAAGCTCCGCTATGTGTCATTTCACATAGTCTAGGTTCTGTCATTGCGAGTAATTACTTTTACGATTTACAATTTAAACAGCGCGATGTTGAGTGTATTGTAAATGAATCATCGCCTTTGGAAAAGGGGGAAACTTTAACATTATTTTATACAATGGGGACTACCCTCCCGCTATGGAGTTTGCGTTATTATAACTTTAACCGTCCGATCAATATTCCTTCTAAAAACCTCCGAAAATACTATCCTAGCTTAAAAGGTGAATGGATAAATTTCTATGATAAAGATGATGTTTTGGGCTTCCCATTAAGATCTGTAGACGAAAATTACTATAATGCTGTTAACGAAGATCGAGAAGTGAATGCAGGCAATTTATTAACGAGTTGGAATCCGTTAAGTCATACAGGTTACGTTAAAGATATGGACGTAATTGAACCCATAGTAGATGGCTTAGTTCGTACGTGGAGACAAGTAAATAATCTATAACATTCGCTTCATGGCAATTACAGATTTTCTGAACGAGAAAGCCCATACAGGTCTTAGACTGTCTTTAGACATGGGATGAAAGTGAGGTCAAATACGGAGTGTCATAAGAAGGGATGCTTGTGACACTTTAAGTATTGGAAAATTCATTCCGTCTATATACAAACGTACGTTCTATGTAGTAAAATATATCCATATTCTATGTTCTTCGAAAACTGTTTAAGCAATACGTTGAAAATCAAAAAGCGTAACTAGAAAGGAGCTGAACCCTATGGCAAGAAAAAGTACACCAACTTATACAAACGAATTTCCGCTAAATATTCCTGTTTGGCAACAACACCGATTGGAGAAGAAGTTCAAGATTGCCCGTACAGTCTACAATTCCTGTCTAGGTGAGGCTCTCAAACGTCATAAATATGTAAAAGCTGATAAGGAATATCGTGCTTTGCTGCAAGAGCCAAAGTCCAAAGAACGTAATCATCGACTTTCGGGGATACGTTTAGCCTACGGATTTTCTGAATATGATTTGCACGATTTTGTGAAACGTGTTCAACATAAATTTAAGGAAAACATCGGAAGCTTTGAAGCGCAAAAACTTGCGACAAGAGCGTTCGAAGCAGTAGAGAAACTACATTTTGGCAAGGCTCGAAAGGTGCACTTTAAAGTGTTTGATGATGATATTTCTGTTGAAAACAAATCAAACAATACTGGCTTGCGCTATGCAGACGGCCATATCCTTTGGGGCGACAAGCCAACAAAGAAACGTCCAAACCCTAATAATTGGTTGTGTATGCCGATAGCACCGAAAGTCAATGACGAATATGCACACCAAGCCTTAATGGATAAAACAAAGTATGTGCGTATCTTGAAACGTGAAATACGAGGAAAGATTCGCTATTTTGTACACCTCATTCAAGAAGGGTATCCACCAACAAAACGTAATCGAAAAATTGCGAATGATGAAAGAAAACGTGTTGGTATCGATATTGGTTCATCTACCATCGCAATAAGCAGTGAAAACACCGTTGAACTTCGCGAACTTGCATCTGAGTGCCATACTGATGCATCCAAATTAAGACGTATTCAGCGTGCAATGGATCGATCTAAACGGGCGACAAATACCGATAACTTCAATGAAGATGGCACGATTAAGAAAGGTCGCTTGGAATGGAACTACTCCAACCGATATAAGAAGCTTCGATGGATACGTAAAGAACTATATCGGAAAATCACTGTCTGGCGAAAAATATCTCATGAGAAGTTAGCGAACGATATCCTTGCATTAGGTTCTAATATACGAGTAGAAACTATGAGGTTTCAGTCGCTACAAAAACGAACAAAGAAAACAACCCGCAACAAGAAAAATGGAAAGATTAACTCAAAGAAACGGTTTGGAAAATCAATTGCTCATCGTGCCCCCGCCATGTTGCTAACTATCATTGACCGAAAACTCGGTTATCAAGGACGTTCTCTTAAAAAAATAGATACATACTCTACAAAAGCCAGTCAGTTCAATCATCTAACTGGCGAATACACAAAGAAACATCTCTCGGAACGTTGGAATGATTTTGGGGATTTTCGAATTCAACGTGATTTATATAGTGCTTTTTTGATTAGAAACACAAATGATGCCCTTAACTCTGTTGATGTGGACATATGCAACGCAGGGTGGAATAATTTTGTTATATTGCATAATCGTGAGATTGCAAGATTAAAACAATCATCAAGCAAAACATTGCGTTGGTTTGTCGCATAAACTCAAACCTGATTGGTCGTGATAACGCCCAAGAGAAGTCGGAACGATAAACACACAAGGAGTCCAAAAGGGGCTTGCTTGGAGAAGTGTCTTGCTATACGCAATACGTCCGTTAATGTTCTAGGAGAACGTACACCAGTGCTTCGGTAGAAACTCTTTCCTTAAGGAAAGATAAGGTATCGTTGAGAAGTGTACTAGGCAAAAGTTTGTCACTATACCCTAGAACCCCACTGCTTTAGCAGTGGGAGTTGTCAGGATTATTTTAAAAGTGAAAAGGACAAAGTAAGTCTAAAAGATTTGAATAAGCCTATTGGAAAAACTGAAAAAGTGAAAAAACAAAGAAATAAGTCTGAGGATTCATAACAAGAGAAAAGCAGGTACCTTAATGAGTATTACTTTAGCATTATTGGCAGCTTTATTTGCTTCACTTACAGCGATATTGGCGAAAATTGGCATTGAAAAGGTAAATTCAAATTTAGCAACAGCGATTCGGACAATTGTTGTACTAGTAATGGCTTTTATGATAGTGGTCGTAACGGGCAAGCTCGATACAATCTCTCAGATTTCTGGAAGTGCATTTTGGTTTATTATATTATCAGGTTTTGCAACAGGATTTTCGTGGTTATTTTTCTTTAAAGCACTGGCAATTGGCGATGTTTCCAAGGTCGTCCCCATTGATAAATCAAGTGTAGTTTTAACGATTGCTATCTCTATCCTTTTCTTAGGAGAGCCGGCAGAGCCCCCTGTCATCACTGGAGGAGCGATAATCGCCATTGGAACCTTCATATTAATTGGGAAAAATGATGAGAAGAAACGATTTACTGGCTCACAAATATATATTGTATATGCCATTTTGGCAGCAGTATTTGCGGCATTAACCTCTATATTAGCAAAAATAGGGATGGAAAATGTGGATTCTAATGTAGCTACCTTTTTACGAACAATCGTGATTTTATTGTTCGCTTGGGCCATCGTATTTTTTCAAGGAACTCATAAGAAAATGAAGGAAATTACAAAAAAGGGGTATCTTTTTTTGATTTTGTCTGGAGTTGCAACTGGTTTATCCTGGTTATGTTATTTTGCAGCATTAGCCATTGGGAAGGTTTCAGTTGTTGCCCCTATTGATAAATTTAGCGTTGTGATTACCATGATCTTAAGCTTCATTCTATTAAAAGAAACAATGACTAAACACACGATTATAGGTGGTATTGTCATTACTGCAGGAACTGTTTTGCTTATTTTGTAGTTAAGGGATTTTTTAAGAAGAATATGATTGCTAGTCTGTTTGTAATCCCCTTCTATTTTTTAT
>NZ_JBALPC010000245.1:0-5569 GCF_036965225.1 Bacillus sp. JJ1474
ATCTTTTACAGTGTGTATATTTTTTTACACGTTTGGAGGGGAAATTGTGTTTTCATTACCGCCGATAAAAAAAATGATCGAAAATAATTTAATTAAATTATTAGTTGGCAAAAATATTTTTGAAAGAGCTGGTGAGTACTTTGTTGATGAAGCCCGAAGCACGGCAGTCAGTATCAATGATTCATTTGAAGCTTTAGTACCAGCCGATTCTCAAGTATCAACAGTCGTTGTTTTAGATTCTGATAAACAGCCAATTGGCTATATAACAGCGGCCGAAATTATTTATTTCCTCAATAATTCTTATAATCAACTGAAAGCTTTCTATGAAACTGTTACTAGAACAATGGATGCCTCTGTCACGGTAATAGATGATCAAGAGCGTGTATGCACATGGACTGAAGGGGCCGAAAAAATCTTTTCAGTGAAAGAAAAGCAAATTTTGGGACAGCCCATTACTAATTTCTTCGAGCATAAGGATCTTGAAATTCTGCAGTCGTTACATAGGGGAAAAAGAATTTCCCGTCAGCATCACCAGCCCCGATCGGATTTATTCGTCCTGATTAACTCAAATCCGGTATATTTCAATGATCAAATCATTGGCGCAGTTGTGTCGGAGACAGATGTAACAAATCAGGTCGTCCTTAACGAGAAACTATTCAATATGTCAACAGAAGTTCATCGTTTGGAACAGGAGGTTGCGAAATATAAACACTCGGTTGACCCGTTTAGTTTAATTAAAGGGAACAGCACTGCGCTTAAGCGAACAGTCCAAATGGCAAAAAAGGTGTGCTCAGTTAAATCAACTGTTTTGATACTGGGAGAAAGCGGAGTCGGCAAAGAAGTGTTTGCTAAAGCCATTCATGAAGCGAGCGAAGGAGCTGATTCACCATTTATTTCGATAAATTGTGGCGCTATTCCTGCTTCATTATTTGAAAGCGAATTTTTTGGATATGAACGCGGAGCTTTCTCTGGTGCTGATCAAAAAGGAAAGAAAGGCAAAATTGAATTAGCAAAAGGCGGCACACTGTTCCTGGATGAAATTGGCGAATTGCCGCTTGAAATGCAGGTTAAACTGCTTCGAGTCCTGCAGGAGAGGAAATTTTACCGAGTTGGCGGGGAAAAAGAAATTGAAACGGATTTTCGTGTAATTGCAGCTACAAATAGGAATTTAATAGATTTAATGAACGAAGGGCAATTTCGCGAAGATTTGTATTACCGGTTAAATGTCGTTAGTTTGCAGATCCCCCCTTTAAGAGAAAGACGGGAAGATATTATTGAACTCACTCATTATTTTTTAAACGATTTTTCGATTCTATATCAGAGACCGATTCATCAGTTCTCACAAGAGGTTTTGCAGGAAATGCTGCGTTATGATTGGCCAGGGAATATTCGTGAGCTTCGGAATGTTGTTGAACGTCTCGTTGTCTTTGCGACAGATGGGTCAATTAAAAAGGAATATTTGCCTTTTCATTCTCATCCAATTGATAACCATATAGATACAATGACTGAACAAAGTGATTCCTTTGAAATGGACAATACCATCCTGCCTCTGCAAGAGGAAATGGATCAGCATGAGAAAGGAGTGCTAGAAAAAGCACTTCTTATTGCAAACGGAAATAAACTTGAATGTGCCAAAAGGCTCGGTATCACGAGAGCTACCTTATATAATAGACTAAAACGTCTCGGCCTTAGTTAATGCCTTCCTCTAAAATTGGTACGATTTTTGCATAGTATTTTTCATAGTTAGAAAATAGAGGAGGTTTCCAAATGAACAACAAAGAGGCCATTGTAATCTGCCGCTGTGAAGAAGTTACCTATGGCGATCTGCGTTCCACGGCAGAGGAACATCAATGCACAGCTAGGGAATTAAAATTGCGAACAAGAGCAGGTATGGGTTTTTGCGGCGGTCGCACATGCAGAATTCCTTTAGATAGAATCATTGAAGATGTCATTCCTAATATTTCTCAAGGTGATATCCCATTAAAATACCAGCCGCCGATTCGCCCAGTAACATTTGGAACAGTAGGTGAAAATAATGACTAGAATTATAGACCACCCTATTTTAGGGAAATTAGAAGATAGAAAATCCATCCCCTTTACATTTGATGGGAAAACGATTGAAGCATTTGAAAATGAAACGATTGCCGCTGCACTTTTAGCAAACGGAATTCGAAAACTGCGGGTTCATGAGGATTACGGGACACCTCGGGGATTTTACTGTAATATTGGCCACTGTATGGAATGCCGAGTCACAGTTAATCATCAAGCAAACGTAAGAGCATGTCTAACAGTTGTCGAAAAAGACATGGTCGTTGAAAGCGGAAAGCATCTTCCTAATATTGTTAGAAAGATGGTGGAGCAGCAATGATGGATGTCATTATTATTGGAGCGGGGCCTGCTGGATTAGCTGGAGCCATTGCAAGTGCTTCTTCAGGTCTGAAGGTAACCGTAATTGATGAATTTGTAAAACCCGGAGGCAGATTATTAGGCCAGCTTCACCAAGAACCGTCTGGCGAATGGTGGAACGGCATAAAGGAATCAGAGAGACTTCATCAAGAAGCGAAAAAATTAGCAGTCGACATTCGATGCGGAGTGTCTGTCTACAACCTGGAAAAGAACGATGAATTATGGAATGTACATACGAGCATTGGTACTTTGACAGCTCCTAATGTACTAGTGGCCACTGGGGCTGCAGAGTTCCCAATTCCTCTCCCAGGCTGGACTCTTCCTGGCGTTATGTCGATTGGCGCAGCTCAAGTCATGACAAACGTTCATCGTGTCCAAGTAGGTAAGAAAGGGATCATTATTGGAGCTAATATTTTAGCCTTTGCCATTTTAAATGAATTACAATTAGCCGGCATTCGTGTAGATCGAATCATACTTCCAGAAAAAGGCCCATTGAGCGTGAAAGCAGGCGAACCAGAAGAGGTTATGAAATCACTGCTAAATGCAGCACATCTTGCTCCATCCCCTCTACTACGAATGGGAAGTCGTTTCATGAAAAATGATTGGTTCCGTAAAATGGGGATGAAATTTTTCCCTAAAAATGGGGTAAAAGTAAATGGGACACCGCTGCTCCTTCGAAAAGCTGCTTTAGAAATTATCGGAACCGAACAAGTAGAAGGGGTTCGAGTAGCTGATACTGATGAGTATGGAAACATCATCCCTGGCACGGAAACTATATATGATGCTGATTTCGTCTGTATTGCTGGCGGTTTATATCCACTTGCAGAGCTTACTGCTGTTGCCGGCTGCCCATTCCATTACATTCCTGAGCTTGGTGGCCATGTTCCCCATCATTCAGAAACGATGGAAACTCCGCTTGAAGGTCTTTATGTTGCTGGGAATATTACCGGAATTGAAAGCGGAAAAATCGCCATGGCCCAAGGAACAATCGCTGGTTTTTCTATTGCTAAACATGCTGGTAAAGGCGGTTCAGCCATTGATGATAAACTGGACCAAGCCGTGCAAAACGTCCATATAGTCCGCGAACAAGCAGCTATTCAATTCAACCCGGAAATTGATAAAGGCAGAAGAAAAATGTATGAGCTGTGGGAAAGACTTTATGCAAACAAAGTTAATGAAAGTTCAAATATAAAAATTAGCTAATCAAAAAAAGGGGATAGTGAGCATACTATCCCTAATTCTTCGCAATACAGCATTTTTCATTTGTTATTATGAGTTCCATATTGTCCTCCTATTGCATGATATTGAAGGATTGGCTAGGATCCCTTAAAAGCTTTGTTCCAACTCATCAACTATTCTGGCTATATTTGCAATAGCAAGCTTCAGGTTCTCTGTAGTTGACATATCAAGTCCTGCCATTTTATATAGATCAAGTCCATTCATACTGCCGCCTTTTTTGACAACCTCTGTCCATTGTTCACCAACACTTTGACCTTCTGTCTTTATTCGCTGTGCAATAATGCTGGATGCCGATATTCCAACAGAATATGTGAATGGATAAAGTCCCATATAATAATGAGGCTGCCTCATCCAAGTCAATTTTGCTCCCTCATCAATCTCTACCGTATCTCCCCAAAATTCAGACAGTATCTTTCCTTTCGTTTCACTAATAATTGAAGTTGTTAACGGTACACTACTTTCCGCAATTTTATAAAGTCTGCGCAACAGCTCAGCTTCAAGAACATGTGTAACACAATTATGATGGTAGCTCATCATTAAATACATATTTAACCACCGATGTAATCTCGGATCGTCTCTATTTTCCCGCAAATAGTCAACAACAAGATGTTCATGCAAGGTTGAAGGTGCTTCAGCGAATAATAATGATTGGGCATTGTTAATAAAGTGTTGATTTTCTGCAGATAGCGAATAATGCATCGTATGCCCTAGCTCATGGCTTAAAAGCATCAGATCGAATAGATTTCCGCCCCAAGGATAGAAGGAATAGCCATGAACACCATGGACTCCGCCTCCAAACGCAATCATTCTTCGGCCAACATTGTCACCTCTGTATACCCATCTTTCTGTGAATACACGCTGGATATGCTCCTGATATTCTGGTCCTAGTACACCAACTGCTGCAGTAATGATTTCCCCGGCCTCCTGATAACTAATTGGCTGGTCAAAATCAGGATCTAACGGTGCCTTTACATCGGAAAACAGTAATTGATCTAATCCGAGTTGACGTTTTCTCAATTTAGCATATCTTTGCATATGCGGTGAAAGTTCAGTACGAAATGTATCTAATATACTTTCAAAAAAATCGGATGAAATTCCATCAGCGGAGTAAATTTGGGTTCCAGGCGATGAATATTGAAGCAGCATATCTATTGCCGATGAGAACCCTCTTAACTTAGCCAACGCTACATTTTTATTTATTTCGGCGGATAATGTTTTTGCCAGACCATGCTGATATTTCTTTAATCCATCTGATAACGATTGATAGGCATTTCTTCGTAAAATATTGTCTGGAGATGTTTCTATTTGAGTAAAGTACATATGAATGGAACCAGGAACCTCTTTCCCATTTCGGTCAGTGGCTGGGGGAAATAAGGATTCTGGTGTGTTTAATGATTGAGATAGGGAAGCTAATGCTTCTTCCATTTCTGGTGTCAAAGAATGTTTCCGCTTTTCCTCGATCCTTTCTAAAAATCGCTTAAATGATAGCAGTTCTACTTCTTCAATAATATATTGATCGAGCTCCTCTTTCGGAATATGTAATAAAGCATTCACAACTTTCATTGTGACATTATTCCCTTTACCAACAAGGATTTGCGAACGCCCCATCATCTTTTGATTTAAAGAATCTGATTCATCTTCCGAGTATTTATACATTGCATAACATGAAGTACGATCTAATTCACCTAGTAATTGCTCATACCTTTTTATTAATTCAACTGTTTCTTTTGCTTCATTTAAAGAAATAGATTCTTTTAGTATTTCATCAAAGTCTTTATCAAGTGTTGAGTAGGAACGCTCCCATTCCTCATCAGAACTGAAAATATCAGCAAGGTTCCAAGTTTCCGCTTCTGGAACATCTTTACGAGTTATTTGACTCATGTTAATACTCTCCTTTTAAATTTTTTAAAGATATGTATTTTAC
>NZ_JBALPC010000245.1:5644-5879 GCF_036965225.1 Bacillus sp. JJ1474
TGCCAATATCTGATTTCAATTATTATTTAATAAAAAATCCGCAACATCCCTTAAAGTAATGGCATACGTAGTAAATTAAAAACTGCTGAATATTAAACAACCAATATTACTTTTATAAGAAAATTTTTGTTAAATTTCATTGTAAAAATTTTTTTACACATTCCGCTAATCGATGTCTGAATTATTTGACAATAGGATATAAAAAGTAAAATTTTATCACTAATTCCCTATAAAG
>NZ_JBALPC010000246.1:0-13915 GCF_036965225.1 Bacillus sp. JJ1474
TCCAAGCAGCGGTGCTGGACGGACAAATCAAGAGGAGAAGTCGTTCAAAAAGTCCAAGCAGCGGTACTGGATGGACAAATTAAGGGAAGTTCGACAATGTTTCTACCATTGTCACCAGTTCTTTCAGTACTAAGCCAAATTGAGATAGTAAAACTGAATGCTTCGTATGTCTTCATCAGTTTCCCCCTTCTCTGGGAGTTCAGCTGCCACCTTGCTATATGTAGTTTTATATGATTGTAGTAATTCCAAAAAAATCTCTATAAAAATACAAAAATCTTTTCATTTATCCTAAATAACAGATTCTCCTTTTGCATAGTGTTATTTGAACATATGAAACTTAAAAGAAAGTCCCATATAGAATTACACTCAATTAAGCAATCTTATTTTTTGAGCAATGATTGTAGTCGTAAAAAAGCAAGGAATCCTTGCTAGCTTTCTTCATTAATTATGCGAAAATTTAAATAAGGAGGGAAGGAAATGAACATTGGTGAAAAGCTAAAGTTAAGAAGGAAAAAAGCAGGTTTTACTCAGGAACAAGTGGCGGAAAAAATGAATATAACGAGGCAAACCCTTTCGAATTGGGAAGTCGGGAAAAACTTCCCTGATATTGACTCCATAATTAAGCTAAGCCATATCTACCAACTCTCCTTAGATGAATTTTTATTAGGTAAAATTTTTTTCAAAGGAGCGATGGCAATGGTAAAGAAGTTACCGGAATTGGAGATTCAAAATTTGATTCAAATGCATTATCCTTCTGCTGATAATATAAAAGAGCTTAACGGTGGTCTTGTCTCTCAAACGTACTCCTTCAACTCAATTAATGACCGCTATGTTTTTCAAGTAGGAAATCGATTCGAAGTGTATGAAAAAGAGAGATGGGTTTACCATCGCTTTCATCATCTTCTTCCTTTAAGGGAGGTGTTGGCTATACAGGTAACTGAAAGTGATGTCCCTTACTCCATTTCTAAATTTATTGAAGGAACAAAATTATTTGATTTAAATAGCCAGGAAATACTAGATGTTTGTCCTGTTGTAGAAAAAAACCTTGAGGTATTGGAAGCAATTGAAATTACCGGACAGAATGGATATGGTCGATTTGATCATACTGGGCAGGCGGGTTATCCAACCTGGGAGGATTATATAAAGGCAGTTTACAATGAGAATATTTATGATTGGTCATCCCTGGAACGAAATGGATTAGATTCGGATGTAGTTGAAAAAGCTATTAAAGAGTTGAAATCCCATATTAAGAGTGTTTCTTTAAGTAAAAAATATTTAGTTCATGGAGATTTAGGTTCATTCAATTTATTGGCAAAAGACGGGCAAATTGCTGGAATGATCGATTGGAGCCTTTCTTTATACGGGGATCATTTATACGACAAAGCAAATATTCTTTTTTGGAATGAGGATAAGCTCCAGCCACTCATACATCGGATTACAAATAGGTATATGAGTTCTCCTGAATCTAAGGAAAAAATATACTGCTATATGCTTCGCATTGGTCTGGAGGAAATTCACAATACAGTTATTCTTAACGAAATAGGTTATGACATTGAATGGGTTGCAAATAGATTGCAACAAATTATTAATAATTTTCATTGAAGGAAGAAAATAATTAAAGAAATATAGCCCTTGGATAAAGTAAACCAAATCAATGAACAACGTATGAATTTCAACGTTGTTTTTTTTATTTGTACCTAAGCCATTATTTTTCTTGTTTGCAAAAAAGGGCTTTTCATTTCAAATGATGTTGTAACGATAATAGTGTACGGTACATAGTATAGAACAAATACTGTATGACATATAGTAATAACATATAGCAATGATAAATGAGGTGGGTGAATGAGTGCTTTATTGAATTCATTATCGACAGAGCTTAGGAGAGGAACATTGACATTAGCCGTTTTAAGTCAATTGCGAACACCACAGTATGGATATTCACTTGTTCAGTTATTGGAGGAATCAGGCATTAGCATTGATCAAAGTACTTTATATCCATTGCTTCGCCGTTTAGAAAAACAGGAGTTAGTCACAAGCAGCTGGGATACATCTGAGAGCAGACCGCGTAAGTATTATGTTTTAAGTGAATACGGTCTGGAAATCTTTTTACAGTTAAAAAAGGAATGGATTAAGAATTCGAAAGAACTTTATGGTTTATTGAAAGGGGATGAGGAAGATGAATTTAATTGAGGTTTATATTCAAGAAGTCACTCGCAGGCTGCCAGAGAAAGGACGTGCGGATATTGCACTCGAGCTGCGTTCAACCATTGAGGATATGCTGCCTGACGATTACAGCGAGGAAGATGTTAAGGCGGCCCTTGAAAAATTAGGGAATCCGGCAGCATTAGCGAGCGGGTATCGAGACCAGCCCATGCATCTAATAGGTCCACGTTATTTTGATGTATATGTTTCGTTATTAAAAATGATTTTACCAATTGCTGCTGTAGTCTCACTGATTTCTATGATTGCCAAATATGTGATCGGGTATAGTGGAGAAGAGGCTATTGTAAATGTTGTTCTTACTATAATGGGCGAAGGGATATGGAAAGTAATTGAAGTGGGCATTCAAACCTTTTTCTGGCTAACGCTTGTTTTCGCTCTTATAGAAAGAATGGATAAAGGAAAAGATCAACAGCCGTTATCGGCAAGTCTAAAAAAATGGACGCCTGATGATTTGAAAAACATCACTTATATTCCTAAGAAAAAAGCTATAAAAAAGTGCGAAGTATTTGGAAGTTTAATGTGGACAGCGATTTGGGCAACCCTTTATTTTTATGCGAATCACCTTACAGGTATTTATAAGGGAGACGGAAATCATCTTGAACTGGTCATTCCGGCTTTTAATCAAGAAGTTTTATTTCAATATTGGCCATTCGTTCTAGTTGTCATCGTCCTTGAGATTACACTAGCACTCTATAAATTAATCAAAGGACAATGGACAAAAAAAATAGCCATCTTCAACACGGCAGTTGAGCTGTTCGCAACCATAGTATTCATTGTTATTTTCAGCAATCCGAATTTGTTAAGCCTAGAATTTATCACGTATATGTCTGAATTATTTACTTCAACAGCCAAGCAATTTGAAACGTGGGTTATTAGCGGTGTAATGATCATATTTATAATAGGTGCGGCAATAAATATAATCGATGGGTTTCGTAAGGCTAGAATTCGTTAGAATATAAAATTATTAAATATGTAATATGTTAAAAAATAATTCGCTTCGGGGGGATTCTAGAAAGGATTGAAGCTCATTTTTGTTGAATTACTGAATTAACGGCGAAGGTTAGTTTGATAATATGTTGAAAATATGAATATAAACAAAGAAAGATACTAAGGGGTGATTAGTTCATAATGACAACAAATAAAAAATCTGGTGAAAGTAAGAAGTTGTCTGGTCCTGAACAGGTAGCAGAATTTATGAACAACCTTGAACATCCACTTAAAGAAGAAATAGAAGAGGTTCGAAATATCATTTTAAGTACTAATGATAAAATTACAGAACATATTAAATGGAATGCTCCTAGTTTCTGTTATGAAGGCGAGGACCGAATTACATTTAATCTTCATGGAAAAGGATTTATTCGACTCGTATTTCATTGCGGTGCTAAGGTAAAAGACCGAAAGACTAATGAACATCTGATTGTAGATCCTAGTGGAATATTAGAATGGAAAGCAGCTGACAGAGCAATGATGAAATTTACTGATAAAAAAGACGTTAAAGCTAAAGAAGAAAGTCTTAGAGAAGTCATAAAAAAATGGCTTGAAGTTAAATAAAGTGTATGATGGCCCCTCTTCCAACGATGGACTGTTTTAGCAGTCCATTTTCTTGGTTTTTTAAGTTTTATTTATTAGATAGGAAACTGGAACTAACGGTATTTTTCCTTACATTAAATACGGTGGAAATTCGTACGGTAGATCATTGTAGGTTAGTTGAATAAAAATCGTTAAAGGATAATGACAATTAAGCAAGAATTTATTACTTAATGATATTTTTTCAGGGAGGAACCAGATGGAAGCGTTGATTGAAGAGTATAGCCGAGGATATACGATGTTAAGGGAATCCATTAAAGAATTGTCTGAAGAAGAGATTAGGTTCAAACCAGGAAAGGATAAATGGAGTATACATCAGATTATTATACATATAACAGATTCGGAATTGGTGTCTACACATAGACTGAAAAAGGTTTTATCCGAGTCTGAACCACTATTAACATCGCCTGACCAGAACGCTTGGGCAAATTCATTGGATTATGAGCAATTAGACCGTGAACAATACCTACTCCTTTTTAAGATACTTCGCTCCAGTATGCTTCCTATTATCCGTAAATTGACAACCGAACAATTTGATAGAGTTGGAGTTTATGCAGATGCTGGACGATTCACATTCAAAGAATTATTGGAATTTCGTGTTCAACATATACAAGGACATCTCGACCAAATTGAAAGGGTAAAAAAAGCTTTTAGGGAGAAGCACGAATAAGATTAATATGAACCTTATTAAATGTGAAATAAGAATTATTTGATTTTATTATTGAGATTATCTTTTAGTTATTCCATATAAGGCGCAATTAAAAAATACAGAAAGGTGTATTCCATGATCATACTTAGTCAATCTGAATTTGATAAAGTAAAGAGTAAATTGAGGGAAAGTAATGTAACTTGTCCAATCTTTGCATCTTCAGTCTTGGATGATTACATTAAAGGAACGGTTTATGCCGAGTCTGGATTTACTAATTCAGTGCTAATTGGAACAAATTCAGGTATTTATTTCGTTGCAGGAGAGAGTAATAATTTAGATTTCAATCATTTTCTCTTTGAGTTGTATAGGCAAAGGAAAAATGAGAAATCCCGCTTCACTTTATTTTCTTCATCCAAACAGTGGGATTATTCAATAAAGAATCAGTTGAAAGATGAAATAAAACAATTGAGCAGATTTTCTTTTACATATGAAAATGATAAGAAACTAGATGATAACAACTTATTATCTAGTGATTATTCTATTGAAAAAATAAACACAGAAAATATAAAGAAGAGCTTGGAATTTAATGAGGAATACTATAATCAATATTGGGGTTCCATATCAAACTTTATTGAAAATGGTTTCGGATTCTGCATTCTGCATAATAGAAAAGTAGTCAGTGAATGTACTTCCATTTTTTCCTCTCAGCAATTTGCAGAAGTTGATATCGCGACTCACAAGGATTATAGAGGACAAGGATTAGCATCTATCATTGCAAACGTATTTACAGAACATTGTCTGAAAAATAGGATAGTTCCAAGGTGGGATTGTGATGTATCAAATACGTCTTCTATACATTTAGCAGAAAAATTAGGGTTTGTTAACCCTGTTGAATATTCAATTTTCGTATAGCAGGATCCATGGGGACGGTTCTTGTGGCTAGGATATCCACACTAAAAACCACAGGAACCGTCCCTTTGGCATTTCTCATATTTTCTTTAAATCATCATTTAATCTCCGGGCTTGATTTTTGAAGTAAAGGTAAAATGCGATCCAAAAGATTGTAAAAGTGACGATGGAGATTAAGAATGTTAACAAAATACTTTGTATAGTAAATGGAATCCATCCGATCGTAAGGGCCAAGATGAGGTAGAGGATCGTGACAGTTAAGAAATGGAAAATGGTCTGTTGAGAAAGTTTTAAATTTCTGTTTTTATAGTACAAGGAACTAACTGTGAAAAACCAGCCGCAGAGAATATAACCTATGGAGTTCTTCAAAAATAAGCTTCCATCTATCATTTCGAAACCCCCGAAAAGGATTGTTAAGTTGGTGTAAAGCACCGCAATGAAGCCTCCAAAGAACATACCGATGAAACTGCGAAGTGTAAATGTCCTCATTCTTTTTTCCTCCTATTTAATTTTAAAGCATCTTTTATCAAAGGGACATAGGTACGAGACACGTACTCTTTCTTCCCAGATTTGAAATAAACGCAGAGTGTACCATTGAATGAAGCTTCAAAGCGGCTCAATTCATGTAAATTGGCGATAACCGATTTAGAAAGGCGGATAAACTTTTTAGAAGGAAGCAGGGCTTCAAGCTCATATAACTTCTCTTTTAAAATAAAAGAATCCGTCTCTGTTACGGCAACTACATGTTCATTTTCTGTATGAAAATAGTGGATATCCACGGGTTTAAGAATATGCTGCATTTCACCTTTTTTGGCAATCAGGAATTGTTGTTCCCTTCCGTGAATGAAGTCAATTAGTCCCTGAATATTGTCATCTAACTCAGGGCTTTCAATGGTAATCTTTGTTTCTTTAAATGATTTATCGATGTTTAAAGAAAGTTTCAAATTTCAGACACCTCTTTTCACCTAAAATTATAATTGTTCCAGCAATCGATGTCTGTCAATAATTGTTCTTTTCATTCACTCCTCTCATTATCGCTCTAATCAAATTGTATGTGGATATTCCTAACAAGTCTGCACTATTCAAGTATGTGGTAGAAAATGAAGGGTAACTTGAAGAAAATAGTTAGTAACTTACATGAAAGGAGGGAATGCTACGAATGGTGAAAACCACAATAGGACAGTTCAATGGTTAAATAAGGTTATAATGAAAACTGGTATGAAGTAATATATTACCAGTCATGTTGTTCATTAAATACATAAAGACAATTAGGTTAAACGATTTAAAAAATATAAAAATTTATCATTCCAACGTAGGCTATGTAAGAACATTTGGGGATATGTTTTTGCGTATCGCTTATCACGAATCTGTTCACACAGGCCTGTTGTTAGACTATATGAGAACAATGGGGATAGAGCGCCCGAAGATATGGGGTAAATCTTTTAGTACAAGACGTATGTAGTAGATTATTCTAGAATCGGCATTTCTTGTACATGTAATTTTGCTTTTTAGTTATTATTTTGAACATGGTAATGCATAACTGACCTATTCTGTGACACAAAAAAACATGGAATATCCATGTCAATAGTTGTATGTCTTTCTCTAATAGCCTCTATATTGCCGATAATGAGGAATGTAATGGGTTGGTTGGTATTGCTGAATATGATTTAGCTGTGGATACTGTTGAATTAAATATTGCTGATGCATATTTGCTTTTTCTCTGTTGCAATTCTCATATGGACCTATATAAGTTGTGGGTTTAACTGGTGCTATTGCTTTTTTCCATTGATTTTCATCAAGGCAATAAGTATGAGCCATGATATTTGCAGGGGTAAATTTTAAGATATCAGAGCCTAAAATTACTTCCGGAGTTGGTGCGTCAAAAATTGCCAAAATATGAGTATTATCAGCTGTAGCTACTTCATAATGCCACCACCCTTGTGGAACGTTTGCGACTTGCCCAGGTGTAATAGGGAAATTGAGAATCTGTTTTGTAAATGGGTTTAGTATCGAAACAGTAACAGCACCAGAAATACAATAGACCAGCTGGGCAGCATTTTGATGATAGTGCGGTTCTACGACATTATTAGCACTTAGGAAAATATCAAGGAGAGACACATTTTCCAATGTATTCAACTGTTGAATGCCTAACACGTTAATAAAGTTGTTGTTATTTTTCTTGAACAAGGGACTTTTATTTACGTCAAAAGTGTATTGTGTTGACGGTGATGTGTAATCCATATAGGAAACCATAATATTCTCCACCTCTTCAATTAAGTATAAAAACTATATAGGCATGTTATGCACTTAATATAGTTCGGTGTTTTAGTTATTAAGACTTAATTGATACGCAGTTCGAACACAATGTGCATTATAGAGTAGCTTATTCAATAAAAGGGCGCAATTCAGCAACAAGAATTTCGCTCTTTCTCTATGTTAAGGGCCAGTTTGGTGAGAATGGGAAGGATATCAAGAAAATATATTGAAATTAAAGAGAGGATTTCATTTATCCAGTTGGACTCTTATTGAATTGCATGGGGGTGTTAATGATATATACAGGAATATTACTATACCCTAGATTTAGTGAATATGAATTATCAGTGCTTTTATCTGTATTAAAGCAGGGGCAGAAACGAACCGTATTTATTGGGTTGAATAACGAAGTAGTTAAAGGGGAGGCAGGATTGACAAGTATCCCTAAAGTAACAGTGAACGAAATGGATATTAATCAATTAGATAGTGTTGTACTTCCTGGAGTGGATGATTTTGAACATTTAGTTAACCATCCTGAGCTGACCACGTTTTTAAGGAAATTTTTAAAAAAGAATATCATAATAGGAGCAATATCCAGTGCACCATATCTATTATCTATGAGTGGATTATTAAGTGAAAGAAAATATACGACTGGATTAACGGCTGATCAAAGAAATTTCTTAGGAACGTTTAACGAAGGTAATTACTTAGATTCACCTGTTGTGATTGATAGAAATCTTATAACTGCGAGAGGATCAGCTTTTATAGACTTTGCAATAAAGTATGGAGAGTTACTAAATTTAAATTTTGATAGAAGCTGGTACACAATAAAATAAGAAAATATACTAGCAATCAAATTTAAAGGCCGCTAATCCAATAAAAACTTTCATTATTTTGTAGAAATAACAGCTAAAGGAGAGGCGCACTTATATGCCTAAACATAATGATGATGCTTCATTTGGCGATATGAATTTAAAAGACAAAATAGCAACAGTTGCCGGAATAACGCTTCTCATTATTCTGGTGCCCGGCTTTGTTCTGGGAATTTATTTTTTTGGGTTGGCCGGGGTTTTTGAACTGCTTGGCGTTCAGTATAAATCTGTCTGGTCATTGATTGTTTTTGTTGTTAGTTTCTTTGTTTTGAGCATTATTGTCGAATTGTTTTCCGGAGAGATTTTTGTGCTGCTTAAACGAAAAATTACAGGAAAATTAAAGATGTTTTTTGTCCGGATCAGTATTGAAGGTGCCTCTAACTGGCTATGTCTCTTTACTGTGGATGAGTTTATGAATAGCATTATCCTTTCCTTGAAAACAGAGATCATAGTTGCTTTGCTGCTGGCTGCAGTAGAAATTGTATTTGATGATAAAAAGGATGAAGAAAAACAGAATGGTGGGGAATAGGTTATTCGGAGACATCTAGATAATATACGGCAATTTCGCATTCAACAACATATCGCCCAGAACTTAAGAAATTCGGAGATTAATATATAACTACTTTGAAAGTAGGGTAAAAAACATTTCTATCTACCAACGTTGCTTTCCTCTCCTCTTTATTCTTTTATCCTTTATTACCCTGCAATACTCCTTTCAACTAAGATTTTTTATTAAATTTTCCCTTTTGATCTTTAGTTCAACCACCTGACTTTCATTTTCTAGTATATAGTCCTATTTATTAGTAACTTAAGGAATTGTTACTATATCACTAGCAATATAGTAAAAAAGTGCTATAATCTTGTGTGAAGTTAGAAGAATTTGTCGAATCATGTATAATTTTGACAGCGAAAATGGCAAAATCGTTGAAAAACGGTGGCGCAAAGCCTCAGACCTAAGGTAATTGCTATGGTGGCTGGGCTGCCGAAAGGAGACTATAATTTACGAAATGAAAAGATTCAAAATAAGAATGAAACTAATTTTCATTCTTATTACATGTATGTCCCTATTTGATATTTTTGATGAAAAGATATTACTGTTCTTTCATTTAAAAGGGGACGGTTTATGGGAAGTCCTTTTAGATACCGGAAGTTCTTTAGTAGTACTTACATCGGTTCTATGGGCTTTTTTACTTGGCAAGAAAATCATTCTTAACTACAAAGAAAAAGAGAAGCATTATCGGAATTTGATTGATTTATCTCCAGAGGCCATATTTGTCCATCGAAATGGGAAAATCATCTTTACAAACAAAGCTGGTGTTACATTGCTGGGAGCAAATAGTGTAGGTGATTTACTTAATCACAACTGGAAAAACTACTTGTCTAGTTCCAGTGATTGGAATCATCTAATGGAAAAAGCAAAATATCGTAACAAGGGAGTATTAACCTTTCAAATTAGAGTTGAAAGACTAGACGGCCAAGTCATCGATTTAGAAATCACTTCAACAAATATTGAATACGATGGATTGCCTGCAAGGGAATTTATCGCAAGAGATATTACCTTCCGAAAAAAACAAGAAAATATGATAAAAAAATTAGCTTATCAAGATACATTGACGGGATTGCCCAATCGAAGGGCTTTTTTGGATGACCTCGAGCAGCTCATAATAGATTCGGAAAAAAACAAAAATGATTTTGCTGTTTTTTTTATTGATTTGGATGGGTTTAAAAAGGTAAACGATTCCCTAGGCCACGATACCGGCGATGAGCTCTTAAAGAGAGTAAGTGCGCTTTTAGAGAGTTGTGTCAGAGAGAATGACATACTTGCTAGATTAGCGGGAGATGAATTTACGATACTTTTACCTGAAGCTAATAAACAAGATTGCAGCATAATTGCAGATAGAATCATCGGAAGTTTAGATTTACCTCTCTACATTCTAGGAAAAGAAATTCACGTCACATCTAGTGTTGGTATTTCTTTATATCCACAAAACGGAAAGGATGCCACAACATTAATAAGAATGGCCGATGAAGCTATGTATCAAGCAAAGAATAACGGAAAAAACAGTTATCAGTTTGTAGAAGGATCTTCTGATTTAACTGAAAGGAGAATATAGCGTGGAATCGACTAATAAAACATTGAATCTCTCAACAAATCATCTAGAGATTTCTGATATATTTTTTCGATCAATATTTGAACATAACCCTGACACCGTTTTTTTTCTAGATACGAAAGGTATTATCGTAATGCCAAATGAAGGGTTTTCTGAATACTTGGGTTATAAAAATGACGAAATAATATTACATTCGATTGAGCAATTTCTCTATATAAATGAAATCCCAATATATAAAAAATGCTTTAATAAGGTTCTTTCTGGCGAAGTGCAACATATTGATACTGTTTTTATACATAAAGCCGGAAGAAAGGTTCAAATTAATCTCACTCTTATCCCTGCAAAATTTAATGGTAAAGTGGTTGGAGTTAGTGGGATAGCTAAAGATATTACAGAAGAAAAGGAAACCGCCATTGAATTAATAGAATCAGAATTAAAATTCCGTAGCCTAGTAGAGGAAGCTCTTGTCGGAGTCTATATTATACAAAATGGAAAATTAATTTATGGAAATCCCCGGCTACATCACCTTTTAGGAACAGCGATTTCATCTAATGCATTAGATGTTATGGAGTATATTCACTCAGAAGACCAAGCAGAAATGAATTCTGTTTTTAATCAATTAATCGATGGGAAGAAAGGCATTGATCATACCTTCAGAATTATTAGTAAAGATGGTTCGATTATTGATATTGAAGCCCATTCAAAAAGAATCTATTATCATGATCAATCTACTATTATAGGAACACTGCATGATGTTACTGATCGTAAAAAATCGGAGGAGTTAAACAAATTCTTAGCTTATCATGATTCTTTAACCGAACTGCCAAACAGAAGATTCTTTCAAGAAAAACTGGAAAAAGAATTAATTATCAGTAAAGCGCTCCAACAAAAAATGGCTGTTATGTTTCTCGATTTGGACCGGTTTAAATATATCAACGACACTCTAGGACATTTTGTGGGAGACGAGCTGCTGAAACTCATCTCGAAAAGGTTAAAAATCTGTCTAGGGGATAAGAACATACTAGCCAGGCTGGGCGGAGATGAATTTTCCGTATTATTACCTAATATTCAAAATACAGATCAGATTATCAAGCATTCAGAGACCATTATCAAATCATTAGAGGAACCATTTTTTATTGAAGGGTATAAGCTTTTTATTACGACAAGTATCGGGATTAGTATTTATCCAACTGATGGAGAGGATGCAGAGTCATTAATGAAGTATGCTCATTCTGCTCTTTATAAATCGAAAGAAAGCGGGAAGAACACTTACCAAATCTATACCTCATCAATGAACATACAAACCTTCAAAACATTCAATTTGGAGGCGGGCCTTCGAAATGCAATAGAGTTAAATCAACTAGAATTTTATTACCAGCCGAAGGTTTGTACACTTACAAATCAAATTGTCGGTGTTGAAGCTCTGATCCGCTGGAATCATCCGGAATGGGGACTGTTATCTCCTGATGAATTCATTCCGTTAGCTGAAGAAACAGGTTTAATCGCGGAAATAGGGAAATGGGTCAAATATAAAGCATGTTCCCAAAATAAAGCTTGGCAAGATGCAGGTTTACCGGCTATTCCTATTTCTATTAACCTATCTGCCAGTCGATTTTTAGATAAAAACTTAGTGGAAAATATCGCTAGTATCCTAGAGGAAACAAAGCTTTCTCCTGATTACTTACAAATTGAAATAACAGAATCATCTTTATTAGAAAATGAAAAGGTAGTTTTGGCTACTTTAGATGAATTAAGAAGTATAGGAGTTAGAATAGCCTTAGATGATTTCGGCACAGGGTATTCCTCACTCTCCTACCTAAAACGTTTTAGAGGTAGAATAGATACATTAAAAATTGATCAATCTTTTATTAAGGATTTAAGTGAGACAGATCCAGATAACTCCAATTTTATTACGAAGACCATTATTGAATTAGCACAGCACCTCAAAATGGAGGTTGTTGCTGAAGGTGTGGAGAATATCGAGCAGCTCCAAATATTAAATAATTTCAAATGTGAGACCATCCAAGGCTATTTATTCTCTAAGCCTGTCCCAGCAGAGGAATTTACTCACCTATTAAGAATAGGGAAATTTGAAGTTTCGGAAAGTGTTTCCGGTGGCACTACTGATAAGTTTGAAGATAAACGGGAATATTTTAGAATTAATCTCGATTTTCCTTTACTTGCCTCTATGACCCTTATACGAATTCACGGAAGAAAAGTAGAACTAGGGAACACGAATGTTTTGATTGAAGACATTGGATTAGGGGGCCTCAGGTTTTTATCAGATATTAGGTTAACTGTTCATCGAGATATAATTTTAGAATTTCAAACGGAAATTTTAGGTGAGACGATTAGCATGTATGGTTCCGTGGTATGGATGCACGAAGCAAAGCCTGGTATTTTTCAGTATGGACTGGAATTTTTGGTAGAGGAAAATGAACGCTCAAATCTAGCTAAGTTACTAAATAAGTTCGCGATTCTTCTTAGAAAAAATCCAATCGTTCCGGATTGCAATTTTGTTAAAACGGATCGATATCATTTTATTAAGAATCAAAGGGAAATATTAAAAACGGAATAATAAAATCACGTTTTATCACATTGTGATTTATAAGGCAAACGCTAAGAACATTGAATTTCCATTGAAAATTCAATGTTCTTTTTTGCAAAGTTTCAATACTAGAGGAGTAAAAAGTTATTTGGAGTTATATGATTCTTTCTACTGTCAATTAAAGCAATACAATGAGCCAATCGCTCTACCCCTAGTTTTATTTGACTTTCGTTTACTTGAGAAATGCATAATCGAAGGAGATTTTCCTTTTTATATTCTGGTAAAAACATTCTAGAGGCATCATCTACATATATATGCTGCTCGTTTAGCATATGAACTACCTGTTTTGCTTTCACATTCTCAGGTAAACTGATGGACAGATAGAATCCTGAAGTCGGTTTAGAAAATTGAGTATTAGCCGGCAGCAATAATTCACATGCTTCTTGAAGTATTTGCATTTTAGTTGAGTATACTTCTTTAATTTTTTTGAGATGGCTATTAAACATACCACTTTTTAAATAGATTTCTAGTGCACCTTGAGAAAGTGCTGAACTATTAAAATCCGAACTAAATTTATATCGTAAAAAATTGTTAATCATTACTGTAGGAAGAACGACAGTAGCAATCCTTAGCCCTGGAAGAAAAATTTTTGAAAAGCTTTTAATATAAATCACTCTCCCAGAAGGATCAAAAGAAAATAAAGGATCTGATTTTGCATTTGGATCCAGGTCCCCTAGAAAGTCATCTTCCACTATATATACAT
>NZ_JBALPC010000247.1:0-3463 GCF_036965225.1 Bacillus sp. JJ1474
CTATGGATAGAAATGAATTCTTAATTTTAGATATTCCAATACAATATTTGCCAGAGAATACGAGTGACATGTACATACGGTTGGATAAACAATGGGGTTCTATCCGATATTTGTTATTGGAAGAGGCGAAGAGTCAGGAAAGCACATCCTCCTTAGTAGATTTGACAAGATATGTTACCAGCAAACTTCAAATTTCTAAGCCACTTTCTATTGAATACATTCATAAACATTATAAAGAGTCAATTAGACTAGAAACTTTAGCAAAGATAGAGCATTACCATCCAGTATATTATTCCGCTTGGTTTAAGGATAAAACTGGTAAAAGCCCAAAAGTTTATATATCTGAACTTCGTTTGAATGAGGCCAAACAACTTTTGATTTCAACAGGATGGTCCATGTCGAAGATTAGTGAAGAATTAGGTTTTGAGAATTCTTCGTCGTTTTCTAGATGGTTTGTCCGTTGTGAGGGGCTACCTCCACAAAAATTTAGAATTCTTAATAATAGATAAAAAGTATATTAAACTTGGTATAGAAAATTTTTCATGGAATTTTCTATTATAAGTTTATATTTCTTTTTATCTTTTTTTATTGAGGTGAACAAAATGAAGGAGAAATTAGCTCCTTTTTTAGTATTACTTGCCGCAATACTTTGGGGGACTACGGGTACAACACAGGCACTTGCACCAGAAACGGCACACCCGATTGTGATCGGGGCTACTCGCTTAGCAGTCGGAGGAATATTTTTAGTCATAATTGTTCTAATAACAGGAAAATTCAACTTTACAAATTGGCCAGTCAAGACAACAATATTAGCTTCTTTGAGTATGGCATTGTATCAACCATTATTTTTCTCTGCAGTTTCAATTACAGGAGTGGCCATTGGAACAGTAGTAGCCATTGGGAGTGCGCCGATTTTATCAGGTCTCATAGAATGGTTATTTTTAAAAATTCGTCCTTCTAAAGTTTGGTGGTATTCTACTTTTTTATCTATCTTAGGTTGTCTATTGCTCTTTGGTAACAAAGAATCAGCATATTTAGATCCTGTTGGAATCTTAATGTCATTAGGGGCTGGGTTATCCTTTGCAAGTTATACGATTATCAGTAGAAATTTGGTTGTAAACCATTCGTCTTTATCAGTAGTAGCAGTCATTTTCACTCTTAGTGCAATTTTTTTATCTCCGTTTTTATTTATTTTTGATATGTCTTGGATAATGAGTTTCCGAGGTGTAAGTGTAAGTCTTCAACTTGGAATTGTGGCGACTGGGATCGCATATTTACTTTTTGCCAAAGGACTTATCCATGTCTCATCATCCAATGCTGTGACGCTCACGTTAGCAGAACCATTAACAGCAGCATTATTAGGGGTTTTAATAGTAGATGAATACTTAACTATCACTTCTTGGTTTGGGATTTTCCTCTTAATGCTAGGAATCGGAATATTAATATGGTCGTCCAAAAATTCTAGTGGTCAAAAGGAGATTAAGATGGTTCAGAAAAGAGTAATATTAAAAAAATGATTAAAAGGTGGTTATATTTCTATGGCAAAAATTGAGGACTTTTTTAAATTAGATATTCGTGTAGGCACGGTTATTAACGCCACACCTTTTCCTGAAGCAAGAAAACCTGCTATAAAACTACAAATTGATTTTGGAGAAGAGATCGGTATAAAACATTCTTCGGCTCAAATTACACGAAGATATTCATCTGAACAACTTTGTGGGCGTCAGGTGGTAGGAGTAGTTAATATCCCTCCAATGCGTATTGCAGGGTTTAAATCTGAGGTATTGGTAATAGGGGGGGTTCCGGAAGAGGGGGATGTTGTTCTTTTAAAACCCGATGAGCCAGTTACAAATGGAACATGCATCTCATAATATTTGACTTTAAAAAAGGGATGCCTATTTATTCCTAAAAACGCTAATAGAAACTGATTTTTATTCAATTATTGGTCGCTTTCCTTGAACAAGGATAAACGCTCATTTTCCATTTTAGGGCCAGATTGTTGATTAAGTGTTTCGAAACTTTTTGCACTAAGAAACGTATAAAAATTGTGAAGGAATGCATTTGAACTACGTAGCAGGTTTAGAAGGTAATTCACAACAAAGGGGGATAAAAAGTGGATTTATTATCTTGGATAGCTGTTGGGTTCATCATAATCGGATTTGTTGTTCTTGCTTTTATAACAAGAAATATGGAAAATGAGGTCCATCAAAGTTCAGCTACCCAATCCATAGTTTGGAGGATAGCGGGAACCACAGTTTGGGGGATCGTGAGTCTCTTCCTTGTTGTGTATTTGTTACTTCCTAGATTTTTGTGAAGAATTATACCAAACAATCGGGCGCGATTCTTCCCCTAATCTTTATACTCCGAAAAAATCAACTTAAAATTTAGATAGCGTTAACAAATAAAAAAAGACCATCTTTCGATGATCTCTATTTAACCGCAATCCGAAATTTATATTGACTGTTTTCTAATTCAACAATGCGAGCCTTGCCATTATTATCTATTAATTGCTGACTTACTCCTGTTTGAAACCCAGCAGCAATAAAATCAATTTCTGTATATGTCTTAAATACATCTTCTGATAGCACTCCCAGACTGAGTGCACTTGTAACTTTCCAATTTTTATTATTGCTTAATACATAAGCAATAAAAAGCTCTTCCTGCCCCTTTACTTTCTCCGTATAAACTACAAGAGTTCTATCTTCGTCTACTTTAACTGTTTCAATCACATCTAGAACTTCAAAGAAGCCTTTTTCTTTATGTATTTTATTTAAAGCATCCATGATTGTATTTTCATTAGTTGTATTTTCATTTTGCCAAGCGACTAAGAGAAACATAACCAATACAATTGAAAAAACCAATAATTTTCTCATTAGTAAAAAATCCCCTCCTATCATTTTATGGTTGTTTAACCTCGATGTTACCATAATATTCTAAAAATACCATCTATTCCTTCTTTATTTTCTCCTTCTTCAATAATCCTCCTGCTTGTTAGTTGAATAAAAAGAGAAAAGTATCTGGAATAGCAGTGCATATGCTCTTAGGCGGTAGCCATGCACAACAATACAGTGCTTGTCTCTTTATAGGATGCAAAAAGCGTAACATCACATCCCCAGACCCAAAATGCGCGGGAGTTAAATTCTAATACACCTGATGGAAGACAACTATTTTCAAAATCAACTCTATATCTTCAGAAGTAGAGGGTAATGATGGAAGTTGGAGTCAGACAGGACATGACTCTATACTAATTGATGATGGTATCCCATATAAAATTCCTGTAGGAGGAAAATATTCACAAAGTGGTATTATTTCTTTTCATACCATAGAAATAGAATTTCATTGTGATAAAAATGGTGGAATTAGTTAATGGTGAAAGGCAAAGGTCGTTGTAATTAAAGTAACGAGGGCGTTAGTTAATCAGATACAGTATTTAGAACTTCAACAATCGGGCGCGATTGTGGAA
>NZ_JBALPC010000248.1:0-3200 GCF_036965225.1 Bacillus sp. JJ1474
CGCTTTTTTGCATGAAAGGGCCATTTTATAGAGGAAGAGTCTCAAGAAAAATTGAATACTTATGGTAATGCTAGTGTGATGTTTGTGAAAGTTTTTACTTAAACAATAGGGCAGGTTAGTGCAATAAGATAAGGAGAAACTTTAACCTTACTAATTCGTAATTAAATTTAAGCAATTATTAAAACGGGGGGAGGTATTATGTCTGAAAAAGAAAGAGAAAGATTGAAAGCAACAGAACAACGAAAAAATCCTCGAGGTGCTTTAAACAATTCGTGGGCTCAAGCCCATACTGGAGTACCAAGCAGTGGTTGTTTAGTTAATTTATTTTCTGTCCTAATTATAATTGGATTTGTTCTCTTAGTAAGAGCGTGCTCAATCTAATCATTGAAGTAACTTGTGCGATAGGGAAAATTTGTGCTGTCAATACTGAAAGCTTTCTTATTGTGCCAACGGAACAGAATACATTATTTATGAGAATTAAATGGCTGAAAGCAAAGAAATTAATTTATCAAAATTTTTACCTATAACATTCGATTTAAATGTGAGTTCTCCCTTCTCGAATAAAAAATGCTAGTAAATATATCCGTCAATATTGGATGATATTCTCTCTAATTTTGAAAAATCACATAAACAGCTAAAGAAGGAGATTTGGTAGCATAATATCCACTATTCATTAAAGTAAGAGAGAACCTATTAGCCGTGTATTTAGAAGATGCCGGGCTTTTTCAGTTTCTGAAAGTAGCACGGCATCTTTTAGTTTACTTAATAGTTATTTTCACAGAACTGTAGTTAGAAGCATTACTAAACGGGTTGTAGTTTTTTTCAATATTGCCCGCCGCGTCTACAGCAAACCAATTGATAACAGTCGTTTTATCAATTTTCAATGATTCAGCAGATTCACGTGTTCCGGAAAGGCGTATATGAGCTGATTCAAATGTTGGACGGCTTCCATCAAGAGTATAGTAGATGGTAGCTGCTTCGCTGGTTTCAAACGATACTTCTACAGGGCCAGAGAATTTGCCGTTTCCAGGAACTGCTTTTGTTGATGGAGGCTGCTTATCCTTTGATTGGTTGTAGGCAACCTTGATTAGACTAATCAGTCCATTCGCAAATTCCATTGCTTCCTCGTGTCCTTCTTGATACGAAGGCTGGAATCCTACGGCTCGCCACCTGTTTGCTACAGAATCCCACAGATCTGCTCCAACTTCAAAGTTCCATGCATAAATACCCTTTTCATACCACAAATAATCAGCAGAGTTCCCAGCCGCGGAGTATAACACATCTGGAATTGGACCTGTACGGCTTGGCAAGATTACTGTTCCGCGGTGGTCCTGAATATCATTCAAGATTTCGTTGGATGCTGCCCAGTAGAATGCCTCCTGACCTGCAGTTGGTCGAGGCAATGTAACCCGATTTGGATCATAGGAGCCAGGGGACCACATGAAGTAACCGCCGTAGCTGTGAATATTCATTGCGAATTTAATATTTGGATTTTGGTCTGCCAGCCAGATAAGATTTCTTGCTTCAGGCTCTGAGTTTTCATACGGGCCTGAATATGTTCCGCTCAAGCAATTTGTATTGGAAGCACCAACAAAACCATCAAATACAGACCCTACAGAGTGGTTTCGGTTTAGGTCAACTCCCCAACTGTTGCGATTTGCTAGATCTGACTGAGTAGGTCCACAGTGGTTCGTCATATTTTTCCTTTGCATATTAAAATCATAGAAACTATAGTTCGCTCCATCAGGGTTTACTGAAGGTATCAGGAAAATGTCCAGGTTGTTCACTAGTTGTTTTGTTTCCCCGTCATGGGCATAATTCCTTAATAATCGCTCGGCTGTTTCAATTGTAACGAGCGGAGTAACCCATTCACGGGCATGCTCCTGCGCATAGCCTAGTACACCCGGCTTGGAACCGTCACGGTGCTTACCGATACGGATGGCTTTCACTGATTGCGGTTCACGGGAAATGTAATCTGGAGCATTTAAGTTGTCAGTTAACTTTGCTGAATTTGGATCAACTGTACCAGTACCTGCATTGCCGCGGTAAGTAGTGGCCGTAATAAGCGAATTTGCCTCAGTATTTAGGGCTGTAACAACCTGGCTTGCAGTACTTGTTACTTTTCCAGTATCATCTGTTGCCAATTCTACAATAATATTATTGTCATCAACTTTTACTGTTAAAGGATGGTTTGCTTCACTAGGGTTTTTAAATTCTACTAAAATATCGTTTCCGCCTTCATGTCCCCATGCTTTTGAGGAAACAACTACAGCTTTAGTCGTGGTAGACCCAATAGTTGCTTGGGAAAGACGGCGGTAGCCATTTGTTTGATATGGCATTTCAATAATTTCAACTAAATCCGGAAATTCTTTTGCAAGCTGCTCTGCTCTTTCATACAGATCATGTGGGTCCATATAATGGTCAACAAATCCTTTTACATAATGTTTTTTCGGACTGCCTTTTTTATCTTCACCAAGCCACTCTGTTACAGAACTTGTAGCTGAACCGCCAAGATTACTAGTTATGGTAACGCTTTCAGGAACAACTGTCACAGGAACCTCAAACCAATGATACATATATTCCCCATAGTCAGTAAATCGATTCAAGGTGGCTGTTTTTTCCACCCCATTTTCAATCCACTTGCCGGTAAGAGCTGTGCTTGCACTCACCCCGGCGCTTGTTTTTGCTTCTACATAAAGGAAGGTGGCAGACTGATTTGTATAATGGTCGGCTCGTAATACTTTAATAGAATCTTCAGCAGAAGCGATATTGAATTGCTGCTGTGCTGCTGCATTTCTTTCCGCAGTTCTTTGGTTCCACTGATCTTCTGTGATAAGTGTTTCCTTTACTTTAATTCCATACATTTTTAATTGTTCGATTTCTGAAGGAGTAACAACTACATCAACCTCCAACTCTTCCCCATGCTGATGGACCCTGTGAGTCAGGTCTATACCCAATTCAACCAGCTTATCAAGAGCCATTTTATTTGGAACCTCAAGCTGGACGATGGAAAGTGGCTCATTCGAAAGTATTGGTTCACCTTCAAGCTGTTGGGCACCTGTTACAAGGGGAGCGCCAAATCCGGGGTACAGGGTCGTAAAACTCAATGCACTGATTGCCGTTGCCAAGACGAGTCCATGCATAACTTTCTTTCTTTTCTTCAATCTACACACCTCCTATGTATTTCCACTATTGTGGAC
>NZ_JBALPC010000249.1:0-1698 GCF_036965225.1 Bacillus sp. JJ1474
CAATTATATCGGTATCATAAATAATATCTCCATAAGATATTATTACTGAATCTAAATCAGCTATATCCTCCATAGCATACATAAGAGTAAACACCATATTCGTACAATGATAATACGGGTTATGCAAAGTACTCATCTTTAGATAATTTAACTCTTGCGAATGGTATCCAGTTAACAAAGTAATATCATTTATACCTGATTTCACCAATGTTTCAATTTGCCTTTCAATCAACGGTATCCCTGCCAAACTTACTTTACATTTTGGTAAATTCTCCGTATAGGGCCTTAATCTTTTCCCTTCTCCTGCTGCCAGTATAAAGGCTTTCAAATTTTCCACTCCTCTATTTAAAAAGATAATCAAATATATATTTATCTAATTTGGTAATTGTCTTTTCTCTTTCTGGGTGCCATTGTATACCTATAATCGGTAATTTTTTATGATAAAGTGCTTCTACTAAGATATTTGTTTTATATAAAACCTCTAAATCTTCTCCTAAATTCTCTATAAGAATTCCCTGGTTATGATAAGAATTGACGTTACACTCATAACATTCATTCCATTCATTAAAAATATTATTAACCATACTTATGGGATGACTTTGAATGATATGGTTTTCACCAATTGATTTAAGATCTTGCTCAATTTTCCCGCCGAAAAAAACATTTAACATCTGCATTCCACGGCAAACACCTAAGATAGGTATATTTTGTTCTATTCCATAATTAATTAATCCTATTTCTGTTTTGTCCCTTTCAAAAGAAACATTTTTTGAAATTGAAGGGTTTCCTCCATATAGCACTGGCGAAATATCATTTCCTCCAGATAAAATAATTCCTTGAATGTCAAAGCTATTTAAGAAATCATTTAATCTTTCTAATTTATTAGGAACAATCAAAGGGATTATGTTTAAATGTTCAAATAGAGTTGTCCATTCTTGATCCAAGCAATCTCTAGTTTCATTATAGTTAAATGAATTAGAAACTCTTTGTGAGATAGCTATAAGCTTTTTACTGTACTTTAACATAGCCTACACCACAATTTAATTCAGCTAATTTTGAGCTTACTACTTTAGTATAAATTACCTCACCGCAACCAATTGCTGCAGGAATATTAAATTCAGTACATCTAATAGCCATATGAGAATTAGCACCACCATATTTAGTTATTAGTCCAACAATAGAGTGAGTAAATATCCAGTCATATCCAGGATCAGCACATTCTATTACTACTATTTTATTATCTAAATTTGTATTTTGAAAATCTCCATTTAATACTATTATTTCTCCTGTTATTGACTTATTAGTTACATAATTTGGCTGATCCTCATTAATAATAAATGCAACAATATCTTTTTCAGTTGTAATTATAGGAGGCAGTTTTGTAAATTCTGTTATTCCATACTGTTCCTTACCAATTGTCACTTGACGTTGAAGCTCATTTTTCACATTTATTAATTCGGATTTATTAGCTAGACCTAAAATGGATTCAACTCTTATAAAAGCTAAATCCTCTCTACAAATCTCCAAATTAGATCCATAATCATTAATTAAAGACAATACATCACTAAGGTTTTTAGTAAACTCAAACTTTGCTTCTTCTCTTGCACTTATACTTGTACGAATAAATTCAATTAATTCATCAACATTAAAATCGAATTGAAATTCTTCAATTAGAGATTGTATTTTAATATATTGTTC
>NZ_JBALPC010000249.1:1740-4687 GCF_036965225.1 Bacillus sp. JJ1474
AGTAGGTTTTAAATATACGTCAGGTTTTTCGTCATACCTTGCAGAATTAATATCATACGTTCCAGGGCGTAGATGACCGTAAATTTCCAAGAACTTACCACGGCTCATTTCACCTTGCATAACTTTTGCAAAATCATTAACAGTATTACTTGCTATTGTTTCAACAGATTCCAGAAAGTTTGTATATTCAGAATAAGTAATAATGCCTCTTTGTATAAAAGACTTTAAAAAAGACACAGCAATGAAAGCATATCTTGCTAATATTGTAAACGGTTTAGTTCCATATTCCTTACAGTCATCAAGTAATACTTTTATTAAATATGGAATATTTTCTATTGAACTAATAGTTGTTTTAACATACTCTCTCTTATAATTTAAACTCTTAACAAGTTTTAACTGTTCTGATACTGTCGTGAACTTACCGGAAATAATATTATTAGTAAGTTTGAAAAGCTCTGTATTCAATTCATTTATTTCTGTTCTTGTAAATCCTGCTTCAAATAAATTATTCTCAAATTTTGTCATATCAAAACTAATACAAGTTGGTATAACTTCAAATTCTACTTTATCATGCAATTCAGGATGTTCAGTCAAATAATTTATATAATAATTAATAAGCTGTCTACCTAAATCCGGAGATATTGTTTTAGGTAAAAGAGTGTTAAAACTTACTCTTACATCAATATATGGTTGTCCAAAGACAGACTTCATAAGGGATTCCGAAGTAGGATTATGATAACCAATTGATCCTCTTGCTTCACGCCACACATCGTTTGTAATTAGGTACTCATATAATGAATAAGCAAGGGGCTTTGGCTTAGTTCCAATTAATTCCGCTGGATTCCAATCCGGCATATTAGCCAATATAGTACGATCTCCTAATAAATCAGATGTTTTATTTGTGTCTAAACAACGTATGAATTTCTGAGTTTTTGACAGCCAAATAATAAAATCATCAATAGAAACTATACTTTTTCCTTTTAATGCAGCAATTGGGCGGACTTGAAATATGTATATTTCGCCTTTATGAGTTATTGCAAACTCAATATCAATTGTCTCATTACCAATAATCATTTCTATTTCTTTTGTTACTTTTAATAATTTTTTTAATTCTTCATTTTTAACTTCCTCAATACATTCTTTAAAAACAACTAAAGTCTTTAAATTATCAGTTCCCGCAGTAACTGAATTAGTTCTACTCGTCTTATCATCATAATTTACAATATAATAAGGGGAGGCTGTTTCTAAATCTCTCGTAAATAATACTCCACTTATAGCAACATCCACTAGTTGCGGCTGAACTAGAATTTGATTAAGGCTTGTATTTCCAGCAGCCACCTCTTCATAACTTTTAATTACAGATTCAATTGATTCCTCTAACTGTGAAATATTATTTGAATCTATATTAAAGAAACTTTCAAATGCGCCAGCAAATGAATGATCAGCTGTATCTTCAATCAAGGAACTACTTCGGACCACTAATTTAACATTTGGAAATTTATTTTGTATTAACTCTATACATCCTGATTGATTATCTTCCCATTCTTGAACCTCAAATCTAACTTGTTCACATATTTTAGCAGATAACAATAGTGGCTTTAATCTCTCTAGGGTCTCTCCCTTTGTTCCAAAAATAAAATGTGATAGATCTTTTGTGGAATTGAGTTTAGCCCACTGTCCTTCAACATCAATAGCTTTAATTCGGTATCCACGATTAATAAGCTCTTGGAACATATCAATTAACGAAGCTTGATGTATATTATTGTTATCATAAAATTTATCTTTCTGATAATTTTCTAATAATGTAGTATAAATTTTCCTTATTTCATTTGCAACGTTTGCCTTTATTTTACACAATCCAATAAATTCTCCTGAAACCAAACTTGTAACAGGAATGTTTTTACTAATATTACTTACATAGCCGTTTTTAACTATAACCTTTTCTGATTTTTGTAAATCTTCACCTGTTCTCCCTACATATCTATTTCTCCATTTAGAGTCTATTAATATGGTTATATCATCTTTACTAGCTATCAAGCTTTTTATTATGTTTGGTCTAAAGGTTATATCCGAATATGAAACCACTACATCAGAGTCTAACTCTTCACTTGCACACATTAATGTAGATAGAATATTAGTCGTATCCCAAGAATTGTTCGTGTAATATCGTAGGGAAGGATAGAATTCCATTATTTTTTCTAACTGAAAACCACCGATGAAAACTGTATCAGTAATTCCTGATTCTTTAAAACTATTCAAGATCCAATCCAATACTCTTCTACCAATAATATCTTTGTATAATGTTTTATGGTAATCAACAACTGAACCGTTACTAATACCTCGTCCAGCCCCGATAATGATTGACTTCAATTATGAACTCTCCAATCATAGTTTAATTTTTCCCCTCTTAGGTTCAACTTCACTTAAAATTGCTATATGTTTTAATACTGGATGTATAATAAAATAAGTTTCCCCTTCATACGGGTTCTTAGTTTCTTCTATTTGAAAAGTCCCCATTTTTTTATATCTACTTAAAACTTCTACAAGTAGGTCTGCTCTAATATACGGATCGTATATGTAATCAACATCTGGAATATTGATAGGAACATCGTACATTTTTTTTGCTAAAACAGGCCCCTCGTCAATTCTTTCATTTAAAAATATTGCTGATGCACCAAAATTCCCTTCAGATAATAGACTATAATATACAGTTGTACTTCCTCTATAATATGGAACAATTCCAGGATGTATATGAAGAAACTTCTTCCCCGTATTTAAGATCTCAGACTTTAAGATTTGTCCTCCAAAGCCACTATACACAATAATTGACTCTTTAATTTTTGCAACAGCATTAACAACCTCAAAATCATTGATATTATTATTCCTACAAATTAAATATGGTAAATTATTTCTGTTAATTGTATATAAAATTTGTTCATTAAAATTA
>NZ_JBALPC010000250.1:0-4439 GCF_036965225.1 Bacillus sp. JJ1474
GACCACCGCAAATGAGACAGGGCGGCGGTGGATTTAGGGGACCAGGCGGACCATCGCAAATGAGACAGGGCGGCGGTGGCTTGCTATCCAAGCTGTTAGGCCGCGGGAACCAACAGGCTCGCGGTATAGGGGCTGGACCGCTGCAAACAGCAAGCAGAGCAGCCGGAGCTGGAGGTAACGGTGCAGGGGGAATCCTAAAAACTCTTAGTAATCCAGGGGCTATTTCAGGCTTCTTAGAAAATACACAGAAAGTATTAAACTCAGCTCAGCAATTCGGGCCAATGGTACAGCAATATGGGCCAATGGTAAAAAACATTCCAGCGATATGGAAGCTTTATCGAGGATTAAAAAACTCATCAGATGACACGGAAGAGAAAGCTCAGGAAAAAAAGGAGCCCGCCAAGACAAAAAAAACTGCTAAACAAACTAAGAAAAAAGAAGGGACATCCGAACAGATTTCCATTCAAAGCGAAAAAAAGAGTGAAATAGGAACCTCCATGCCGAAGCTTTACGTTTAAATAATCTGCTTACGGAATAATTTTTTATGTCCATGATGAGAAACACTACCTTTGGAATTCTCTTTTAGTATTATTATGATCAAATGTCCGATATAATAGTATACGTGATTTGTTCATTTATCCAATTGAACTAATATAACATAATTAGTCACCATATATAGATTCAAACTTAAGGGGGTTTCTTTGATCATGGAGATTATTAAAATTTCACCGCGGGGCTACTGCTACGGTGTTGTAGATGCCATGGTAATTGCGAGAAATGCTGCACTCGATAAAAATTTGCCTAGGCCCATTTATATTCTTGGAATGATTGTTCATAACAAACATGTAACCGATGCTTTTGAAGAAGAGGGCATCATTACACTTGACGGAAGCAATCGTTTAGAGATTCTTGAAAAGGTCGATAAAGGTACTGTTATTTTCACAGCACATGGAATTTCTCCTCAAGTGAGGGAATTGGCAAAGCAAAAAGGACTCATTACTATAGATGCAACGTGCCCTGATGTTACGAGAACCCATGATTTAATTAAGGAAAAAACAAAAGAAGGCTTTAAAATTATCTACATTGGCAAAAAAGGGCATCCAGAACCAGAAGGAGCTGTAGGAGTAGCTCCTAACGATGTTCACCTTGTTGAAACGATAGATGATGTCAATGCATTAAATATTCATAGCGAAAAAATTGTTGTCACGAATCAAACAACAATGAGCCAATGGGATGTTAAGCATGTGATGGAGCAAATTAAGGAGAAATATCCACATGCTGAATTCCACAAAGAAATATGCTTAGCAACCCAGGTTCGTCAGGAGGCTGTTGCCGAACAAGCCGGTGAAGCTGATGTCCTTATTGTCGTCGGCGATCCAAAAAGCAATAACTCAAACCGGCTCGCACAGGTTTCACAAGAAATTGCCGGAACAACCGCCTACCGTATTGCCGATGTAACTGAGCTAAATATTGAGTGGATTAAGAATGCATCAACCGTTGCCGTGACATCAGGAGCATCTACACCAACTCCAATCACAAAAGAAGTCATTTCATTTATTGAACAATTTAATCCGAATGATGAAAGTACATGGGTAAAAGAGAAAAAAGTGCCATTAAATAAAATTTTACCAAAGGTTAAAAAATAAATAAAAAAGAGGGCAGCCTAAAAAATGGCAGCCCTTCTTTTTATAAGCTTTACTTACATAAATTGAAAAGGATCTGTATGTATTTCAGAAGCAAATATTGAAACGGCATATCCCTTTTCTTGGCACATTTTTGTCAATTGCAGGGTTACGCCTTGTTTCATCACCTTTTCGACATTGTGCCCTGGGTCAACTATATTCAATCCCATCATCATGGCGTCATGTGCCACATGATAATACATATCACCCGTTACGTAGACATCTGCTCCTTTAAATTTGGCAGAGGTAAAGTATTTATTCCCATCCCCGCCGAGGACAGCTACTTTTTTAACCTTTGAATCGAGATCTCCTACGACACGGACACCATTCACATCTAATGTTTTTTTAACGTGATTTGCGAATTCCCCTAATGTCATTTCCTCAATTTCGCCAATTCTGCCAAGACCTAATACTTCACCCTTATTGTCCAGCTTATAAATATCATAGGCAACTTCTTCGTAAGGATGAGCAAGAAACATGGCTTTTAAGATTCTATTCTCTAACTGAGCCGGGAAAATCGTTTCGATCCTCAGTTCTTTCACTGACTCTAGCTTTCCATGCTCGCCAATAAAGGAATTTGTCCCTTCACCTGGTAAAAACTGTCCAATTCCGGATGATTCGAAACTGCAATGACTGTAATGGCCAATCGCTCCAGCACCAGCATCTCCTAATGCCTTTTTAAGGTCGTCAGCATTATCTTCTGGAACAAAGACAACTAGTTTTTTCAATTCGGTCTCGTAGGTAGGAACTAAGACCTCCGTATTAACTAGCTTTAGTGCTTCAGCAAGCATATCGTTAACACCGCCAGTAGCAACGTCCAAATTTGTGTGGGCAGCATAGACAGCGATATCATGCTTAATCAATTTCTCAATTATTCTACCGGCAGGCGTATCAGTGGCAATTGATTTAAGCGGTCGAAAAATAGGCGGGTGGTGAGCAATAATGAGTTGAACATTCTTCGCGATCGCTTCATCAACTACTTCTTCTAGCACATCCAGTGCAATCATGACGTTCTCAACCGGCTTATTCAATCTGCCAATTTGCAGCCCAATTTTGTCTCCCTCCATGGCATAGCCTTTTGGAGAAAACTGTTCAAATAGCTGAATGATTTCATGTCCATTTATTTTTTTCAATGATCTAATACCTCCTCTACCATCTTTATCTTCTCTATTAGTTCATTTTTTTTCTCTATCGTTTCCTCTGTAGCTGCTGCATTCTCAAGCTGGGCTAAAATTCTTTGCCAATTCTTTAATTCTCCAAGCCATTTCTTTTTAAAAACAGCTGATTTTTGCTTTAGTAAAAAAGGGCCAAATAATAATTCCTTTTGCAGATCCAACTCTCGTCTTTCCTTCGAATCCCCTTTTTCAGCAACTAAAATCTCATAAATTTTTTCATCTTCTTCAAGAATTTCTTCAGCAATTAATACCCAGCCATTTTTATTAAGCCAGCTTCTTATCGTAATAGCACTGATATTTGGCTGTAATATCAGCCTTTTTATCGTTCCTAGCTTTTCCTTGCCCTCTTCCAAAATATTTGTGATTAAAGCTCCGCCCATCCCGGCAATTGTAATACAATCCACTTCATCCACTGAGATTACCTGTAATCCATTTCCTTTGCGGACATTTATCTTGTCATTTAATCCTTCCGCTTCAACTTGGCTTTTAGCAGATTGATACGGTCCCTCTGCCACTTCCCCAGCAACCGCAAAAGGGATCATGCCTCGTTTCACTGCATAGCATGGCAAATATGCGTGATCCGAGCCAATATCAGCAAGTCTGCACCCTTCAGGAATATAATTTGCAACAGCCTCTAAACGCTGTGATAATTTCTCAGTATTCAATTTATCCACCACTTTTCAAAGAAAAATATAAGTCCACTATTACTAGCACAGTTGATTTATCCTTATAATAGTATTAAAAATAGTATGGTTTTGCAAAGTCTTAACACCCACGAGGAAAAAATCTACTTAAAAAAAGCCCTTTACAGATGCAAAGGACTTTTTTTATTTTGCGCTTGGGGAGGCCAAAGTTTGGCCTTCAAGCTTATGTTTAACAAACTATTTTATTTTAATTCCGCTAGCCAAGCAGCCATTTCGCCTGCTTTATCTGCAGGAACTAAACCAGGAGGCATGGACCCTTTACCATTAACAAGAATATCAGCTATCTCTTCCTGTGATAGATGGTCACCAACACCTGTTAAAGCTGGTCCAACTGCACCTTGGTATTGATCACCATGGCACCCAATACAGCTCTTTTGATAGATCTCCTCAGGGCTTGCTGCAGCCGTTTCTTCAGTCTTTTCACCGCCGCCTTCTCTTTCAGCAGCAAGCTGCTCAGCATCACCAAGTCCTTTAAAGGAAATCAGGAACATTGCAACGATACCCAATGCAAAAATTAAGATGTACGGCATTACTGGATTTTTCATGTTTATACCTCCCTTATGTAAGAACATCTCAAATAAAGTAAATATTTATACAAACAATTTCTATTCTACTTCAAAACGTGTAGAAGGAAAAGCCCTTAAGGCAACTTTGTTACACCAAATTCAAAAATCAGACAAAACTCCAGCGAATTTAGAGGAACTTCCACTTACTTCATTAAATAAAAGAGAGAAAACCATTTTCTCAACATTTAAAAACTTCAAAAAAATCTTTTTAATATATAAATATAGAAATTACTATTAATATTATCCCTAAAACTCCAGATATGATAAAGGCTGGAAGCTTAAGTTTCCAGCCTGTTAACAACCATAAAAAAC
>NZ_JBALPC010000251.1:0-4055 GCF_036965225.1 Bacillus sp. JJ1474
GTTCACAAATGATTAGAGATGTTATAAATGAAAACCAAAATTTATTAAATAATATCCTTTCAAGCCTGCATAAAAACATTATGATTGTCGGGCAACAAGAAATGAATGAAAACTCTACAGTTTTCCTAAGTAAGGAAAATTTAAAAGCTTTCCTAAAATTAAGGGATATTTATTCAGAGAAATTGGATTTTACTCTTTTGCAGGAAGGCCTATCATCATTCTCGACTATTCATCCTCATATTCATTACTCAATTGAAAAAATGTTAAATAACTTAGAGTTTATTGATCAATCTTCTACATATGATCTATGTCCGCATATGTCCAATCAAATTAAACAGGACCGCAATAAGGGGCTGTTCGGTAGGACTGAAACTTCCGTTATGGTTACTCTTCATTCATCCATGCTACAAAATCAAAAGATTATAAAGGATTTGCTTCACCATGGGATGAATATTGCACGAATTAACTGTGCTCATGACTCTCCAGAAATATGGAAAAAGCTTGTTGATTGTGTTCGAGAAGCGGAATTAGAACTTGGCCAAGAGAGAAACTTATGTAAAATTCATATGGAATTAGCTGGTCCAAAAATTAGAGTAGAAAAAATATTTTACCCTGAAAAGCCGTCTAATGAGGAAAGACCTTATTTTAATGTGAAGCCAGGAGATATGATTACAATAATTAGAGACGAATTAGCTCTAGAATTATTCGCAATGGAAGCTAAAGTCTTTTCAATAAACTCGCCAAAAGCATTACTAAATGTCTCGTTGAAAGACAAAGTGTTTTTTAATGACGGAAAAATCATTGGAGAAGTTTGTTCCATTACGGATGAATGGATAGGTATTACCATCTTAAAAACAAATAAAAAAATAACGAAGCTTCGTGAAGAAGAAGGGCTTAATCTTCCTGACTCTTTTGTTCACTTTATTATGCCTTCCATGACAAACACTGATATAGGGAACCTTCCTTTTGTACATGGACTAGCGGATTCCATAGGTCTTTCATTTGTACATCACCCTAGAGATTTAGAGAAACTTCGGATGCTCTTACATTCATTGCCGCCAAAGAATATAGGGATCATAGCAAAAATTGAAACAAAGGAAGCGTTCCATAACTTATCCAAAATTATTATCGAGGGACTTAATTTCGATTCATTTGGAATAATGATTGCAAGAGGCGATCTTGCTGTTGAATTAGGTTTTACTAAATTAGCATCTATCCAAGAGGAAATCATAAATCTTTGTCAGGCTGCACATATTCCAATTATTTGGGCAACAGGTGTACTTGAGCAACTAACAAAAAAAGGCATGCCATCAAGAGCTGAACTAACGGATGCATTTATGGGGCTCCGAGCTGATTGTATTATGTTAAATAAAGGTGAATACGCCGTTGATGCATTAAAAACTCTATATGAACTGATGATAATGAAACATACCTCCGAAACCAACAGGAGAAAAGAGACGTTTATTCAAAATCAATAAAAGAGGACCTAACTTTTTTGGTTAGATCCTCTTTTATTGTGGTAAAATTATTTATTAAAATGGGTTGGGAATACACGGCGAACTGTAGTTGAGAACTCATCGAAAAGCCCTTCGACTGGCTGGCCGTTGCGAATATCATTTGAATAATTGTTCATTCGATCATAGAAATCAGGGTTTACCGATACATAAACATCATTAATACTACGATCGACTGATTTTACTTGATCAGAAATTTTTCGTTCTATGTCACGGGATAAGCCATTTTGTTTATTAACTAGCCGTGCCGCCACATAGGCATTATTATCTGTCACAATTACATTTGCGTGATCTACTTCAGGCATAGAGACGATTTTATCTGCTGCACGGTCAGCTACCCGCATTTTCGAGCTATTATTTAGAGCGTTTTTATTATTTCTAACTGGAGTTATATTTGTATTCCTCATATCCCTGTTGTCAAAAACATTAAAGTCATTCGTGCCTGGATTGTTTACTCTTGTCAAGTTATCACGGTTTCTCATTGCAGTTTCATTCACATTATTATCATTATTAACACCACATCCAGCAAGAATGGACATTGTAAATAATGAGGCGATAATCGCTTTCACTTTCATAAATTTACCCCCTTTTTTATTACTCTTTTTAATACTACATCACTATGTTTCCATGTTTTTATCCATAATATCCATGGAACTTTTGCAATATAAGGTCATAAATGACAGACTGAATACAATACATAAATTTTTTTAGTTATTATCTAATGAACTAATAATGAAAGCAGGAGATTTTATTGACATATGTATTTATTGGGATAGGGGGTATAGTTGGAAGTCTCCTTAGATTTTTCTTATTCACGATTTCTGTTTCCCTTTGGGGAGAAGGTTTTCCCATCGGTACACTTATAACCAATATTATTGGAGCACTGCTTTTAGGATTATTTACAAAGAAATTCAGCCTAAGCGGGAGAATGAATCAACAATTAAAGGTTGCTATTAGTACGGGAGCAATTGGCTCCTTTACAACGTTATCAGCATTAAGCTCAGATGCCGTTCTATTATTGACTCGCGGATCGTATTTTTTTGCTTTTTTATATGTTTTCATTAGCTTATTTGGGGGGCTAGCTGCCATTTACTTAGGCTTTAAATTAGTGGAACAGCGGGATCGTGAGGAAGAAAAATGATCATAAATATATTGTTAATCTGTATAGGCGGATTCCTTGGAGCTATTTGCAGGTATAAACTTTCTATACTATTGAATAGTCATGTACAGGATAAAATCCCTTTTGGAACGCTTTTTGTTAATTTAGTGGGGTCTTTTTTATTAGGAGTCATCATCGGAATGGGTGAAGGTGAGCATATTCATTTTTTAATGGGAACAGGGTTTATGGGTGCATTCACCACTTATTCAACATTTAATTTGGAGGCTGTTATGCTTCTGCAGGCAAATAAAAAGGTACAAGGCATTACCTATTTAATGTTAACCTATTTATTAGGGATAGTGCTTGCATTTTTTGGCTTTATCATAGGGAAAATGTAAAGAGGGTGATTAAATCACCCTCTTTTCTATTTGTCGCTAATCGAATTTGATGTTTGCAGTACTTCCTTTTTTTCAGACGGGTAAAGCCTTTTCCCAATTATTGTTTGAATCGTTAGGAATATACCGCCGACAGTCCAATATAGTGGTAATGCAGCTGGTGCATTTAAAGAAACCATTACAATCATAATCGGAGACAAGAGCCCCATAAATTTCATCTGTTGCTGCTGTTGAATAGGCATTGTTGCCTGTGAAACCTTGAATTGAAAGAAGTATACGATCCCCGCAGCAACTGTAATCCAAATATCAGCGTGACCAAGATTAAACCACAAGAAGGAGTGGGTGGCAATTTCTTCTGATCCTCTTATGGCATAATAAAATCCCATTAAAATTGGCATTTGAATAAGGATTGGCAGACATCCCATATTTAGCGGATTCACACCATGCTTCTTGTAAAGTCCCATTAATTCTTGTTGCAGCTTTTGCTGTTCTTTCGGGTCCTTTGTTTCTTTCAATTTCTTTTGGATCTCGTCCATTTCAGGCTTTAGAGCGTCCATTTTTTCTTTCATGAGGCGCTGGTTTTTATACTGTTTTAACATAAACGGCATAAGTATTAGCCTAATGCCAAGAGTAATGATGATAATCGCAATCCCATAATTATCATGAAAAATGGCAGCTGTTCCATGAATGAGTATTGAAAATGGTTCGACAAGAAATTTATGAAAAAATCCATCATTGCTTTGGCCATTTTGTGAAGAACATGCTGATAATAATAAGACTGCTACTGATATTAGCGTGAAAAGAAAAATATTTTTCTTGTTTTTCATTTGTGTGACTCCTCCTAGTCTTGTTTTAACTTAGTTGGAAGGAGTCACTGTCTGGATCATCGCTTTGATCATCTATTTTTCTTGCACATTTTGATATCCAAATTAAAAATGGATTCCTTTGAACATTCATTCTTAAATGCTGAATTGGAATAATTGTATGAGAATCCAATCGATCTGTATTATTTATTGAATCATGAAAAGAGTATTGGATATTCCATAC
>NZ_JBALPC010000252.1:0-7803 GCF_036965225.1 Bacillus sp. JJ1474
TCCACCCTTTTTTCACTTCAAATGGTCATCAAAACAACTCTTTGGTGACCACTCCCTCCTTTTTTCACTTCGAACGGTCATCAGAACCTCTCTTAGGTGACCGCTCCACCCTTTTTTCACTTTGAATAGTCATCAAAACTTTCTTCGGTGACATTTCTAGCCTCTTTTTTACATCGACCGGTCATTTGATTAGGCAAAAAAGAGCTGCGGAAGCAGCTCTTTAGTTTAAACCATTACTTTACAAATATCATTCGTAAATTCGACAGGATCCTGGATTGGGAGCCCTTCGATTAAAAGTGCCTGATTATAAAGAAGGTTTGTGTATAAAGTTAATTTCTCTTTATCGCTTTCAAAAGCCGACTGTAATGAATGGAATACCTCATGATTCATATTAATTTCTAAAACCTTATCTGCTTTAACATTTTGATTATCTGGCATAGAATTAAGGATTTTTTCCATTTCAATGGTTACTTCCCCATCGGATGATAAACAAACGGGGTGAGTTCTTAATCTTTTTGAAACTCTAACATCCTTTACTTTTCCAGATAAGATCTCTTTCATATAGTCAAAGAGTTCTTTATTTTCATTTACTTCCTTATCCGCATCTTGATTATTTTCATTCTCGTCAATGCCTAAATCTGCGCTCGACACAGACCTAAACTCTTTCTCTTTATAGGTCATAAGCATTTTTATAGCAAACTCATCAATATCATCAGTGAAGTATAGAATTTCATAGCCCTTTTCTGCCACTAACTCTGCTTGTGGGAGCTTCGCAATTCTCTCGTTCGATTCTCCAGATGCATAATAGATATATTTTTGGTCTTCAGGCATTCTGGATACATATTCATCTAATGTAACTAACTTCTTTTCCTTTGAAGAATAGAACATTAATAAATCTTGTAAAACCTCTTTATGCGTTCCAAAATCACTATATACGCCAAACTTTAACTGTTTGCCAAAAGATTGATAAAACGTTTCGTATTTTTCTCTTTCATTTTTCAGCAAGCTTTGCAGATCGCTTTTAATCTTTTTATTTATGTTTTTCGCAATGAGCTTTAACTGACGATCATGCTGCAAGATCTCTCTCGAAATATTCAGTGATAAATCCTCAGAGTCCACCATTCCTTTAACAAACCCAAAATAGTCTGGAAGTAAATCTGCGCATTTATTCATGATTAATACGCCATTGGAATATAACTCCAGCCCCTTTTCATATTCTTTAGAATAATAATCAAAAGGTATTTTCTCTGGAATGTACAGAATCGCATTATATCTGATGGCACCGTCAGCACTGATGTGAATGTGCTTCAGCGGCTTGTCAAATCCATAATGTTTTTCGTGATAAAAAGAGGTGTAATCCCCTTCGGTTAATTCATTCTTGTTCTTTCTCCAAATCGGAACCATGCTATTAATAATTTGTTCTTCTGTATAATCTTCTAATTCATTGTCACTGCCTTCTTTTGCTCTTTTTCCTGTAATATCCATTTTGATCGGGTAGCGAATAAAATCAGAGTATTTTTTAATAATAGCTTTTAAGCGATATTCATCAAGATACTCATCATAAGTATCTTCTTCATGATTTTCTTTTATTTTTAAAATAATTTCAGTGCCTACCTGTTCTTTTTCACTTGGGACGATTGTGTATCCATCCGCACCTTCGGATTCCCACTTGTATGCTTGATCACTGCCTAAAGCTTTACTAATAACAGTTACAACATCTGCGACCATAAAGGCAGCATAAAATCCAACTCCGAATTGACCAATAATATCATGGCCGTCTTTAAGTTCATTTTCTTTTTTAAAAGCTAAAGAACCACTTTTGGCAATGATCCCGAGATTGGTTTCTAATTCTTCCTTCGTCATTCCGATTCCGGTATCAAAAATAGTTAAGGTTCTATTCTCTTTTTTAGGAACAACTTTTATGTAGTAGTCTTCTTTGTTAAAGCTTAAATTTTCATCTGTAAGTGCTTTGTAATATATTTTGTCAATTGCATCACTTGCATTTGAAATCAACTCTCGCAAGAATACTTCCTTTTGAGAATAGATGGAGTTGATCATCATTTCTAAGAGCCTTTTCGATTCTGCTTGAAATTGTATTTTTTCCATTATGTCCTCTCCTTCCAATACTTTACATCTGATATGAATAGCCAAATTAGCACTCTTCCTATCAGAGTGCTAAACCACTAACAATTAAATACCATATCCTCTTTTTCTTGTCAATTGAACTATCTTCAATTCATGGTAAAATAAATATTACTAACGTAATTAGAAGATTTTTCTATATTTTATATAAAGGAGAGTTTGCTAAAGATGAAACAATGGACACATGAAGTGGAAATAGAAGCCCCTATCGAAAGAATATGGAATCTCCTTAATGGCTCATTAGAGAATATGCAAAAAATCATGCCCAATGTAATTGAACACACACCAATAAAGATTACGGATGAAGGGGTCGGAAGTGTTTACCGTCAAAAGTATAAAGAAGGAAAACGAATCGAAGAGTATGATGTTAAAACTTTAGAGTATTTGGACTCACCTACGTATAAAAAGCTAAAAGTAGGATTCGTATTGGCAAACATGTTCGACATAACAGCTTTTTATGAATTAATTCATATTAGTGATGAAAAAACTTTATTTAAATACACAGCTACCAATCGACCATTAAAATGGTTTGTCAAATTACTATTGCTACTATCAAACAAAAAGGTAGTAGTAGAATTTTCGGATAGGGTCAAGCAAATCGCTGAATCTGAAGCTTAATAGTTAAAGGAGGCAGTGGGAAAATTGATTAATCTTTGGTTAAAGGAATCTAAATATACAGTGGTTTTTTCAGGGGCAGGGATGTCAACCGAAAGTGGATTGCCTGATTTCCGGTCTTCTAAAGAAGGAATGTGGAACAAGAAAGATCCGAAAAAGATTGCCAGCGTAAAATCACTCAATGATAATGTAGACGAATTCACTGAATTTTATCGTGAGCGAGTACTTGGGGTAAAAGAGTATCAGCCGCATAAAGGACATTATATATTAGCTGATTGGGAAAAACGCGGGATCATTCAATCAATTATTACTCAGAATGTCGATGGTTTTCACCAGCTCGCAGGGAACAAGAAAGTTGCTGAGCTTCACGGCACATTACAGCAATTACACTGCCAGTCTTGCGGGAAAAAATATAGCAGCGGGGAATACATAAATGAAGCCTATTCTTGCCGATGCGGCGGGTTGCTGCGTCCATCCATAGTATTATTCGGCGAATCATTGCCTGAAGCTGCATTTCAACTTGCTCTGGTGGAAGCGGAGAAGGCGGAGCTGTTTATCGTTCTTGGCTCTTCCCTAACGGTTTCACCAGCTAATCAATTTCCATTGATTGCAAAAGAAAATGGGGCAAAATTAGTCATTGTGAATATGGAGCCTACAGATTTTGATTTTTATGCTGATGAGGTCATAAATAGCAAGAAAATAGGAATGTGGCTGAGTGAACTTGATGGAGAATTGAAGAATTGACCGAAATAATGATCAAATGTGATTGGTGAAAACCATTCCATTGCCTATTCTTTTGTGATCGTTTTTCAACCTGAAGAGGTAAAATCAATGAACCTTCAGATGTTCTAATTATTATATTTATCTAATTAAATAAGTTTAGAAAAGTCAAAGGGCTGTTCATTTTATAAACAAAACAGCCCTAACTTTGATTAATGTCATTCGATGCCGATTTTTATTATTAATACATCTTATTTAAACCAGCCCATTCGCCATAGAACAAAAAGCAAGGTAGATCCGACTAATAGCATAACACCAAGTATTCCGAAATAGCCCCATTTCCAAGTGAGTTCTGGCATGTATTCGAAGTTCATCCCATAAATGCTGGCAATAAAAGTTAAAGGAATAAAAATGGAAGACATAACTGTCAGGGTTTTCATGATATTATTCATTCGGTCTGAATTTAGTGAGATATAACTGTCTCGAATATCATTCGTCATTTCACGATTAGACTCTATCATTTCCGAAAGTTTAAGCAAATGATCATAAATATCCATGAAATACATTCTCTCATCCTTTGGAATTATAACCCTTTCAGAATTTAAAATTCGATATAATAATTCACGCATTGGAAAAATTGTCCTTCGAAGCTTTAACAATTGGCTTCGTATTTCAAATACATCATTCATTAAATCTTTCTTGGCATCTTTTAATTCAATCTCGTTTAGCTCATCCTCGATTTTATAAACGGCCGGAAAATACTCATCAACTATTTTATCCATCAATTGATAAAATAAATGTAAAGCTCCTTTTTTATAATGTAAATCATTCGCTAATAACTTTTGTCTTACGATAGTTATTTCAGACGAAGGAGTTAAATGAAAGGTGACGATAAAATTTTTTCCTACAAACACATCCACTTCTTCTGGCAGAAGGGTATGCTGATTTAATGTGTGGATGACATAAAAATCATAACCCTCATAGTAATCAAGCTTCGGCCGTTGCAGTAAATGCAAGCAATCATCTATCGCTAATGGATGGAAGTTAAAATGGGTTTTAAGAAGATTCGTTTCTTCTTCAGTTGGAGATTCAAAGTCTATCCAAAACCATTTTATATCGTCTTGAAATAATTGCTCAATGGGCAGATTCTCTGCAAGCTGAAAGTCACTCGTTATCGAAAAAGAACGGATCATACGGATAAAATCCTCCTAACACGAATAGTTTGCTCTGGATGTGGATTAAACATGCCTATACTCATGTCAAAATGATCAGAGAATACCTCGGACACCTATTGCAACATTTTTTATGCTTGAGATATTATTGGATGCTTAATGTTTTCCGGAAAATTATTGTGTTCGGCGTCCCTAACAAAAAGCACTTCACTTCCTTTAAAAATTTCCCTATCAAAATGTATTCTCTGATAATCTGGAGTATAGTGAAAAACAATTTTAAATGTACCCTTCTTTGTTATTTTTGAAAGTATCTCTTCAATCTGTATTTCTTTTTTGCTAATAATGTCAAAAATATGTATCTCGTTATCTTCTTGTTGATAGATCAGTATAATATTCTCATCTTCGATATAATAAATATCATTATGGAAGACATTTAAACAGTAAAACATTAGGAGTTCTGATGTGTTGTTTGTTCCAAATTTTTGAGAAACAGAAACTCTTTCAGTTGCGAAGTGATAGATAAATTGGAGATCCGCTTGATTTTTCCCGTCCAGCTTGCGCATTTTGGCCTGTTCAAAATGTNNGAACAGGACGAAAACCGAACTTAGGATAAAAATTTAAAACAGTATGATTAGCTAATAAATACATATAATCATATTCATTCTTGTATTCTTCTAAAATTCGGTTCATTAAATTTGCCGAAAGCCCTCGATTGCGATAATCGGGATGGGTCATGACCGTACCAATTTGAAGAGCTCTTTTTCTCTCACTATTAAGAATCAAGTCAATGCGGTTAACCGATACATTTGCAACGATTTGATCACCTTCTGCGAATGAATAAGGGATATATTTTTCTGTCCAAAATCCGTTTTCATACCAGCTGTAAAAGTTTATTCCGAACACCTCAACTGCCAAATTGAAAAAACTTTTTCTTAGCTGATCATTAGCTTGATAATCTTTTACAAATACAAGATCTTTCAAAGAATTTCCTCTTTCCTACGTTGTTATTCAAAAAGNNCCCTAATTCTTATTTTCCATTTAATAGTATTATGTTTTTGCTTATATGTCTTTCTTTTTCACTTCTTTCATCAAATAATCAACAAATATATCATCTCTTACAAGCCAGGCAGCATAATTTCTTTTTAAGTAACTTTCGGCTTCTTCAAAACTTGAATAGTTCTGATTCATTTTTATTTTATTTTGTTCAATACTCCATGTTTGATCATCGTTTGAATATAAAAGGAATAAATCTTCCGTTCGATTTTGATAAAGAGTTCCAAAAGCAGATTGTTTCACATTATAACGATTCTGCTTCGAATCCTCTCTTAGTGGCTCTAAATGAAATGTCTCTGCAGCAAACTGTCGGTAAGCCTTGTCAGTTAAAGTACAGCCCGATGCTTTCGCATGGCCGCCCCCACCATATTGCCCCGCCACTTCAGAAACATCTATATGATCATGGATCGTTCTGAATCCAAGACGTTTTCCACCGATATTTATGATCGCAATATAATCAAGATGGGGATATTCTTTTCCTAATTCATTCCCCAGCTCGGAATGGTAAGATTCTGCATAAACAATTCCGGCAAAATATTTTCCAATTTTCGTTTGGACCAACTCTCGCCTTTTCCGGCGTATGTAACGCTCAATCTTATTTTCTTCCATATCAAGAATCTTTTGTTCAAACTCATCAAAGCGGAAATGATCACTTGTTTTGAGCCGGCTAATCATTTTTTCTTCAAATTCCTCAATGGAAACTAGAAAAAAAAGTGCATTCAGCCGCTGAGCCTGCTGATTATTATTCTTTTCCCATTCCCACGTATCATATTGCCTGACAAGCTCCACAAATTCAGTAATAGCTTCCGATCGGTTTAACAACTGCTTGGAAACAAGATATTCATAAAGTAAGGATGTAGCAGAAGTTAACTTTCCTTCTTCAGCCTCAACAATGACATGCCCCCAATCATAATCGTTGTAATGCAGAGACGTTTTATGATGATCCAGCAGCTGTAACTTCCCGCCCGAGTGGTAAAACTCATCAAGTCTACCTTCATTTTCTTTACTTACGGATAAATCTGTAATAAATAGAAATGTTTCCTTGCTATCGTTTTCTAAAAACCATTCCACTTCACGGTCTAGACCCGATACGGAATTGTAGCGAACCTTTACTTGCTTATCAAATGCAAGCTTCGCCAATATTCCACATCCAACCCCGTCCAAGTCATTATGTGATAATAGTTTGTACATGATCCTCACCTCTGAACGTAGTATGGTTTGCATTTGGAAAAATTATAAATAATTATTAATTTCTTTAGTAATCAAGTCTATTATTTCCTCATAATAAGATTGTTCATGCGGAACAAAGTCTTTTCTCCTTACCTGCTTCTGAACGGTTATTTTTTTTCCAAACTGATTAATTTCGAAACCTTCTATCGTAATTTCATCACACTCTCGTAGCAAAAGCCTTGAAAAGTCTTGAAATTCAACTTTAACAATTCCTGCTACTTCTTCTTTTTGCAAAATGTACTCATTAATAGAAAATCGACTCTTATATAAAAAAACATGTGCAATTTCATTATCAATAAATTCATCTCTAGTATGGCTGTATTTAATAATACCTAAAGGAACCAACTCATTATATGTGACGTTAATCCCTAATTCCTCTTTTATTTCCCGAACACCATCTTGAATTGTTTCCTGTGCTAAAATATGCCCAGCTGCTGTAATATCTAAATAATTGGGATAATCTTTCTTTAACGCACTTCTTTTTTGCAGATAAATATAATGTACCCCATCATCTTCACTTATGAACCAACAATGAAATGTTTCATGCCAATATCCTGCTCGATGTACTTCCTCCCGTGAGGCAACTCCTATAGGATTTCTTTGTTGATCAAATATGTTTAGTAATTCTTGTTCCATCTCTTTCTCCTTAGCCTAGGTTTCTTTACCTGAATTTTCCTACTAAAATGATTATATCTATTAATTTAGAAACATTACATTAATTTCCCTTAGATATAAATAAATTAAACACTAATTTTCCCTAACTATGATAATATTGGAAAAAAATACATTTTTATAATAATAAGAAAGGTGGATTTACATGAATTATTCTATCCGGACTATGACTCTCGATGATATTCCACAGGTACAAAAT
>NZ_JBALPC010000253.1:0-6054 GCF_036965225.1 Bacillus sp. JJ1474
CAGTTGCAGCTGTTTTTAACACAGCCGCATGATCATGTTCTTGTTAATTATGTTTTAGGCATGATTGAAACAAAACAAATTTCTAATTACTTAGAACAGGGTTTTACTTTTCTACTTAAATATTTTAGCGGAATGAGTAAAGTCGGGATTCAAATCATGATGTCCCTTGTGTTAAGTTTATTTTTCCTTTTGGAAAAACCAAAGCTTATTGAATTTACTTCTAAATTTAAATACAGTAAGATCGCTCCATTTTATAATGAAATTGAATTTTTCGCGAAAAAATTTGTTTTAACCTTTGGTAAAGTGATCGAGGCACAATTTATTATTGCTCTCGTCAACTGCGGCCTGACAACTCTTGCATTATGGATTATGGATTTTCCTCAGCTTATGGGTCTTTCCATCCTTATCTTTTTCCTAGGTTTAATCCCGGTTGCCGGAGTCATTATCTCACTTATACCTCTAATTGCGATTGCTTATACAATTGGCGGAATTATGCAGGTTGTGTATATTCTTATTGTCATTATGATTATCCACGCGATTGAGGCATATATTTTAAATCCAAAGCTAATGTCTTCAAAAACAGATCTGCCTGTATTTTACACCTTTATCGTGTTGATTTTTTCCGAGCATTTCTTTGGTGTTTGGGGGCTAATTGTTGGGATACCAGTATTCGTTTTCTTTTTGGATGTACTAGATGTGAGGGATAAAAAGAAAATAAGCTAGTCTATAAATGTCAAAAAGCAGTGAGTTCAGATGAGCTCACTGCTTTTTGCCTTTATTTATTAGACTTCAAGTGGCTAAAATATTTTTTAACGTCCAATTTATAAATGGGTTCTGGATGATGTCCATCCTCAATCTCCCCAGTTGGTTTAAAGCCTGCTTTTTCATATACACGCTTGGCAGCTTCGTTATTATAAATGACAGATAAATAAATTTCTTCGCATGAATACTTCACAGCCATTTCCTCAATAACTGCCCTTAAAATCGGCATTCCATAGCCCTTACCTTGATATGCATGTCCAAGCATTATGCTAATTAATTCATATCGTCCTGTTTCCTTGTTAAATCCATGTGAAGCAAAGCCAATTAATGTTTCACCATCATAAATTGCTCTTGGAAGGAACCCATATACTTGGCAAGCAGCAAGAAAAAAGTATTATCCCCTACCCATCTTTCAAAAATTTGAATTCTCTTTTCTTGATCGAAATCGGATTTTAATTTAATTACATCCCAAAAATTCTTTTCATTTACTTCAGATAGCTTAATATTCATATTTACTTCCTTTGCTTGACTTTTATTTTCATCCAGTTGGAGTTACACTATTTATTTCGCTTTCATAGTTACAATTTCCTTCTTATAGGTGTCCCACCAACAATTTGACAGAATTCACAACCTGTTTTTGTTAAAGCTAAATATCAATGTACATTCGCATTACTGGCGAGACCCTAATTTATGTTAAGAAAAAGACTGTAAAGAACCCGGATTTCCATCGAATTCCTTAACAGTCTTCAAACCTTTAAACTGCTGTATCGAACTGACTTTTGTACAAATTTGCATAAAATCCACTCTGAGCAAGCAACTCGTCATGTGTACCTTGTTCGACAATATCCCCTTCATGCATGACTACTATCAAGTCGGCATTCCGAATGGTCGACAGTCTATGGGCAATGACGAAGCTTGTGCGGCCTTTCATAAGGTTATCCATCGCTCTTTGAATAAGGATTTCTGTTCGTGTATCGACTTTGCTTGTCGCCTCGTCTAGAATGAGTATTTTGGGGTCTGCTAATATTGCCCTTGCAATCGTTAGCAGCTGTTTTTGACCTTGTGATATATTATCCGCTTCTTCATTCAACACCATATCGAATCCGTCCGGTAATGTTCTTACAAAATGGTCAACCTGTGCTGCGGTGGCCGCTTTCCTAACCTCGTCATCAGTTGCATCGAGCTTACCGTACCGAATATTGTTCGCTATCGTACCGTTAAACAGCCAAGTATCTTGTAGCACGATACCAAACAGAGAACGAAGCTCATTTCGATTAAATGATTGAATATTATGGCCATCGATCTTGATTGAACCGCTATTTACATCGTAAAAGCGCATGAGCAGTTTCATAATGGTCGATTTACCTGCACCAGTCGGTCCGACAATGGCTACTTTCTGACCCGACTTGATAGTGGCTGTAAAGTTACGAATAACAGGTTTTTCAGGTTCATAACTAAAGGAAACATGGTCAAACTCGACATTTCCTTCAATCGCCACATCTCGATTGCTTACCACCTTATTTTTACTTACCAAAAGAGCGTTTTCCTGCTCCGGTTTTTCTTCATCTTCCGCAAGAAATTCAAATACACGTTCCGCTGCAGCAGCAGTTTGTTGAAGTATATTGGAGATATTCGCAATTTGAGAGACTGGCTGCATAAAACTCCGCACGTATTGAATGAAAGCTTGAATACCGCCGACCGTCATTGTACCAGTTACAGTCAAATACCCTCCAAGTATACAAATGACAACATAGATCATATTTCCGATGAACATCGCAATCGGCATCATAAGACCTGATAAGAAATTCGCTTTCCAGGCCGATTTATACAATGCTTCATTGTGCTCGTCAAACTTTTTTTCCGAATCTCGTTCTCCGTTAAAAGCCTTCACTATTTCATGGCTACTAAACATTTCCTCTACATGGCCGTTTACATGCCCCAAATATTTCTGTTGATTTTTAAAATGAACTTGCGACTTTTTAATAATCCCAATAACCGAAATCATCGTCAGTGGGAGAATACAGATAGCTGCCAATGTCATTTGCCAGCTGATTGTGAGCATCATAATCGTAATTCCAATAAGTGAAGTGATTGATGTGATGATCTGTGTTAAACTTTGATTCAATGTTTGGCTTATTGTATCTACGTCATTCGTAATTCTAGAAAGAACTTCTCCGTGGGTTGTTTTATCGAAATAATTAAACGGTAATTTATGAATTTTTTCATTAATATCCGTTCGAAGTTGCTTTGTCACTTTCATACTAACACCCGTCATGACAAACCCTTGCAAATAGGAAAACAACGCACTAAGTAAGTATAATCCGATGAGCCATAAAAGAATTTCACCAATTTTGCCGAAGTCAATCGACCCAATTCCAGCGATTTGGTTCATCACACCTGAAAAAAGTTCATCAGTCGCTTGCCCTAAAATCTTTGGCGATACAATTGTGAAAACCGTCGACAAAATGGCTAAAATCCATACAAATATAATCGTCCATTTGTAAGCGCCCAAATATTGAACAAGCTGTTTCATCGTCCCTTTAAAATCTTTTACTTTTTTACCCTGCATCATATTTGGCCCACCTCGCATACCGAAGTGCGAATGAGTATTTTGACTATTTCTCTTTTCGCTCACGCTAATTCCTCCTTCGATAGCTGTGATGAGGCAATTTCATAGTATTCAGGGCAAGTTTCCAGCAGCTCACGATGTGTGCCACGCCCAACAATGCGGCCCTTATCTAACACGAGAATTTGATCTGCATTCATGATTGTACTCACTCTTTGGGCGACTAGAATGATCGTCGCGTTTGACGTGTGTTCCTTTAACTCTTTGCGTAACATGGAGTCTGTTTTAAAGTCCAATGCGGAGAAGCTATCATCAAATATTAAGATTTCTGGTTTTTTCATTAAAGCACGTGCAATCGTGAGGCGCTGTTTTTGACCACCTGAAACATTGGCACCTCCTTGTGATATATTCGACGCAAAATTCTCTGGTTTTTCTTTAATGAAATCTATCGCCTGGGCAACTTTTGCTATTTCCTGCATCTCTTCATCCGTAGCGTCTTTTTTTCCGTATTTCAGGTTGAACTCAATGGTGCCTGATAACAATACGCTCTTTTGTGGGACATATCCAATCTTCGACCGCAATTCCGACTGTTTCACATCTCTAATGTCAACACCGTCAATTAAAATTTCGCCCTCATTCACGTCATAAAAACGTAAAGCAAGACTTGCAATCGTTGTCTTACCGGAACCTGTCGAACCAATTAATGCCGTCGTTTGACCCGGCTTAGCTGTAAATGAAATCTCATGTAATGCATCTTCATTGGCCCCTTCATAACGGAAGCTTACTTTTTTAAATTCGAGAAGGCCTTTGCACTTTTCGTTAAATGATTTTGGCTTTTCTGGATCGGTAATGGACACTTCCGTTTCCAGTACTTCCGCAATCCGACCGGCGGATACTGCTGCACGAGGGATCATAATAAACATCATCGATAGCATCATAAAGGACATCAAAATTTGCATGACATACTGCATAAACGCCATCATATCCCCGACTTGCATTGAAGAAACTGCAATTTGATGGGCACCAACCCAAACTACTAGTAAAGTGACGCCGTTCATAATGAGCATCATCATTGGCATCATAAACACCATTGCGCGAGTTACAAAAAGATTTGTCTTCGTTAAATCACTATTTGCAACGTCAAATCTCTTTTTCTCATATTCCTGCGTTCCGAAAGAACGTACAACCATTAAACCGCTTAAGTTTTCTCTTGAAATCAAATTCAATTTATCTATTAGCTTCTGAATCATTTTAAACTTTGGCAGTGCAATCACCATAAGGATTAAAATCAATCCAAGAAGGACGACAACAGCGAGCGCAATAATCCAGCTCATGGAAGTCGACTTATTAACCGCCATAATGATTCCACCAATCCCGAGAATCGGGGCATAGCAAATCATCCGGACACCCATCATTATTAGCTGCTGGACTTGTTGAATATCATTCGTACAACGTGTTATTAAAGAGGCTGTAGAAAATGTATCCAACTCTTTTTTCGAAAAGCTCTCTACCTTCATAAACACTTGCTTCCGTAAATTCCGGGCTACGCCAGTCGCAATTCGGGATGAAAGGAAACCAACCAAAACGGTAGCCACACCTCCTACCAGTGCAATGACTAACATATAGAACCCAATTTTCATAATATAACCCGTTTGTTTCGCACCCAAATCGATGCCTAGCTCATCATAAAAACCTTTTGAAAGCATAATACCGCTTTGTTTTTGCATGAAATCATTTTTCATCGCTTCGTCATGCGCCGATTGAATCATTGCAACTGGCAACGAATCCAGGACAGCTTGCATTCCGTAAATTTCTTTCATATCAATAGAGCTAGAGGGAGTTTCTGTTACATTTTCATTAGATGGCGGGAACAGTTCACGTAATACATTAATGAGGGTCAAAGATGATGTGCCAAATGCGGCATCCACATTTTCCGTCTCGGTTTTACCTAACTCCCCTTTTATAAAAAATTGCTGCTCCGCTATAGGATATAGTTTGCTGTAAGGCTTCCCCTTCGAATTTTGATCTGAAGGGGAGACCAAATGATAGCTCGATTCGATAATCTGTCTTTCACGTTCTGTCATGAAAGTAGTGATCAGCTTCATACCGTCTTGACTGATTGCATCTGGTGCAGCATGCTCGATGCCATCTTGTTGTATCCCAACGTTGACGATATTCGACATGTAGTTCGGTAAATTCAAATCACTAATCGCTTGCACAAACAAGAGCACGATCGCTAATAAAATGCCCGTTAAAAAAGGCTTTAAATGCTTTGCCAACTTTCTCAAGTCAATAGTCTCCTTTCCCATTCTTCTCTACTATTTCACTATAAAGCCACTGAATCGTTGAATATTCTTTAATTCCTAAATCGAGAATCATAGACGGCAAGGCTACATTTAAAAGAAGTTATTAAAAAAAGATACAAATGTTCCGACAAAAAGAATCGCAAGCATAATATATCCTGGTTTTCTTTCCTGTAATGTTGCATTCATCTATTTGTTTTCTCCTTAGTTAAAAATTTCTTTTGATTGGTTTAGGCCGTTTACATATCTGTGCATCAACGCCCTGCTCTTTTAGTTTTTTAACAATACTCTCCAAATGGATATTCTCTTTTTTTACTGCTTTAAGGGAACTCATTAGTTTTCTTCCTTATATAATCCTCTTTTTAGCAGCTCCATTTGCTGAACATAACTTTTTAAAGCTTCTTCATCCGTTAAGTCCTTTAC
>NZ_JBALPC010000254.1:0-4622 GCF_036965225.1 Bacillus sp. JJ1474
GTTCATTATTATGTAAAAATAGCTATCTATAATAGAGGTGGCGATGCAATCAGCTAATGCTGATATCAAACTCGATTAAGTAAATAGGCAGTTGTTCACCTAGGTAATAAGGAATCTACTAAAATAAATAACATTAATATTTAATAATTGTAACTTTTTGTATGCGCTTACAAATGTATACTGAGTTCCTGAAACTACTTCAATAATTCTCTACAAAAGATGACTTCTTCCTTTATTCTAGATGACTCTGTTGTTTGGATACCTGGTAAACATCTGGACCTTTGATCTTAGTCAAATATGGAAAAATTGTGCAATACTTTAATCGCGTTATTAGTTTAGTAAACAATTGTACCCACCTCGAAAAACAGGGAGTGAGAAATCTATGCATGAACAACAATTGGAGAGAGGTCTAAAGAACAGGCATGTCCAACTAATCGCCATTGGCGGGGCGATCGGAACTGGATTATTTCTTGGAGCAGGAAAATCTATTCATTTAACAGGGCCTTCAATTTTATTTGCTTATATGATTACAGGCATAGTTTGCTTTTTAATCATGCGCTCACTTGGAGAGTTGCTCTTAAGTAATCTGAAATATCATTCTTTTGTTGACTTTGTTCAAGATTATTTAGGGAATATGGCAGCATTTATCACCGGATGGACCTACTGGTTTTGCTGGATTTCAATTGCAATGGCTGACTTAACAGCAGTTGGTCTTTACTTTCAGTATTGGTTCCCTAGTGTACCACAGTGGATGCCAGCTTTAATTGCGCTTGTCGTGTTGCTCGTTATGAACCTGGCAACTGTAAAACTTTTTGGCGAATTGGAATTTTGGTTCGCATTAATTAAAATTATCGCGATTCTAGCACTAATTGTCGTTGGAATTTTTATGATTATTACTGGCTTTACCTCGAATGCAGGCACAGCTAGTCTCACGAATTTATGGAGTCACGGCGGAATGTTCCCGAATGGCATAAATGGCTTTATTCTCTCATTCCAGATGGTCGTGTTTGCGTTTGTTGGTATTGAGCTTGTGGGACTGACAGCAGGTGAAACGAAAGATCCAGAAAAAGTAATCCCAAAAGCAATTAATAGTATTCCTATTCGGATTATTATTTTCTACATTGGTGCACTAATTGTTATTATGAGTGTATATCCGTGGAACTCGATCAACCCAATGGAAAGTCCGTTCGTTCAAGTTTTCGTAGGACTAGGTATCACTGCTGCTGCTGGTATCGTCAACTTTGTCGTTCTTACATCCGCAGCTTCTGCAGGTAATAGCGCCGTTTTTAGTACAAGCCGGATGCTATACTCTCTTGGAAAAGATAATAATGCACCTGTTCCATTTACAAAACTTGATTCCCGTAAAGTACCTTCCAATGCATTGATCTTTTCAACTGGCGTCATACTCATTTCTGTTGTTTTAAACTATGTAATGCCAGAGGGAGTATTTACACTGATTACAAGTGTTTCTACCGTATGTTTCATCTTCATTTGGGGAATTACGGTTATCAGCCATATGAAATACCGTAAAACAAGGCCAGATTTAGCGAAAGTGAATAAATTTAAATTACCGCTTTATCCATTTTCCAATTACTTGATTCTTGCTTTCCTAGCGTTCGTTCTTGTAGTACTTGCACTAGCGGAAGATACTCGTGTTGCCTTGTTTGTAACTCCTGTTTGGTTTATTATTCTGGTTGTGATTTATAAGATTCGGCAATCAAAGGCAAATCATGAGAATAAAGGAAATGTAGCGTAAAATTTAGATGCAATGGATAAAATTCCGATTAGCATGGTGATCAACTACTTTCTAAATTAATAAAGTTTTTCCAGAAAAATATTGACATATTATGATAAAACTCTTATTCTAATAATTACAAAAATTAAATATAGTACGGATGATAGTTGTGGGAGAGTGTAGTCGTCAATACCACCGAAGGAGCAAGTTCCAAAAATACCCTTGGAACTAATCTCTCAGGTAGAAGAACTACAACTGGACGTTACTCTGGAGAGCGCGTTTTTTAAACGCCACCAAAGGGGAAGACTCTTATAAAGAGTTAAACTCTCAGGTAAAAGGACAGAGAAGGGGGAGAGAGCGCATCAATACCCTTTTCTGTCCTTTTTTGTGTTCAAAAAATGACAGCAAAGCGTATTGTTTACCTGCCTTTGTCTTGGAAAAGAATAAATGTAGCTGAACAAACGATTTTTAAATTCCCAAAATTGCAAATTTATAATTTTTAAAACAGCTAGGGAAAGTCAGAATTGAAAATCAAGGAGGAATAGATATGAGTTTACGGGAAAATGATTCAACCATTTTTGAAGCGATCGAGAAGGAAAGTCACCGCCAGCATCATGCGTTAGAGCTAATTGCATCAGAAAACTTTGTAAGTGATGATGTATTAGAAGCCATGGGGAGCGTATTGACGAATAAATATGCAGAAGGGTACCCAGGTAAGCGTTATTACGGTGGATGCGAAAATGTAGATGTTGTTGAAAATGTTGCTATTGAACGTTTAACTAAATTATTTGGCGCTAAATTTGCAAATGTCCAAGCTCACTCAGGTGCCCAAGCGAATACAGCTGTATTTTTTGCATTGCTTCAGCCAGGCGATAAAATTATGGGAATGAATTTATCACACGGTGGGCATCTAACCCATGGAAGTCCGGTAAACATGTCAGGAAAATGGTTTGAGGTTGTGTCTTATGGAGTAAGAGAAGATAATCACCTGATCGATTATGATGAACTTGAAGCAATTGCTGAAAAAGAACAGCCAAAATTAATTATTGCTGGCGGAAGCGCATATACAAGAACAATTGATTTTGCCCGATTTAGAGAAATTGCCGATAAAGTTGGCGCAATATTAATGGTTGATATGGCGCATATTGCAGGACTTGTTGCTGCAGGTCTGCATCCTTCACCAATTCCATTTGCAGATGTCGTGACTAGCACAACGCATAAAACATTAAGAGGTCCACGTGGCGGTATTATTTTGACGAATGATGAAGATATAATTAAAGCTATTAATAAAGCTGTGTTCCCTGGAATTCAAGGCGGCCCACAAATGCATATTATTGCTGCGAAGGCTGTTGCATTTAATGAAGCATCCCAGCAAAGTTTTAAAGAGTATGCTAAACAAGTCATCGAAAATGCAAAAACACTTGGTCAAGAGTTAGTGAAAGAAGGCGCAGCCCTCGTTTCTGGAGGAACCGATAATCATATCGTATTACTAGATGTTCGCCCTTGGGATTTAACAGGCAAAGAGGCGGAAAAGCTGCTTGAAGAAGCAGGCATCACCGTCAACAAAAACACGATTCCATATGATCCACAAAGTCCGTTCGTAACAAGCGGAATCCGCATGGGGACACCAGCGTTAACAACGCGGGGAATGAAAAAAGAAGAAATGGTGCAAATTGCGAAAGTTATCGCAGCTGTCTTGAAGAGCAAAGGGGATTCAGAGGTTTTAGAAAAGGCAAAGGAAACAACAAAAAGCATTTGTGCTGAGTTTCCGTTATTTCAACAACAGCCAGTTCTTGTATAAGAAAGACATTGTAAAGTGGGTGTCCAAAAGTAACTTTTGGCCACCCTTTTTTTGCATAAAAAACTTTAAATCCGACATTTTTGTAATAATTAAGTCACCACAACGAATTATCTAAAGGAACTATTTTCTTAAGTACATTCAAAATCCCACGAACCAATTAGTTCTTCCAATAGACATTGAAGACCTCATTTCCAAACCACATCTTGTCGAATTGTCGATTTAGCAGTTGGAAAAATGCACTCCTATTTGCTTGCATTTCTTCATCCTGATGATAATCGTCTTCCCAATCATCCATTAAAACTAGTTAATTAATTCAGAGTTTATTAAATTTTCTTCTCTATTTGGTCAGTTATAGCGTATAATACTTTTGATTTGATCGGAGAAAGGGTTGATAATTAATGGATAATATTGATAAGAATATCCTTCAACTATTAACAAATAACGGGCGAGTATCATATGTAGAGATTGGAAAACAATTAGGTTTATCACGAGTTGCTGTCAGAGAAAGAGTAAATAAATTAGTAGAAGACAAGGTTATCGAACAATTTACTGTAGTAATAAATAGCGAAAAGGTTGGAAAAAATGTTTCTGCTTTTTTTGAAATAGATTGTGAACCTAGTTCACTCGTTAAAGTAGCTGAAGCGTTAGCAGAAAACCCTAATGTTGCCAGCTGCTATCAAATGACAGGCCCCTCAACATTACATATGCATGTTTTGGTAGAAAATTTTAATTCTCTAGAAAGATTCATTAATGAAGAATTATACGCATTAAATGGAATAACTCGTGTGGAGAGTCACATTTTACTACGTCGCTTTAAAAGTAGAAGAGGACTTAAATTATAAGTAGAAAAACTCATCGTAGTGATGAGTTTTTTCTATTTGTATTAATATGGCACATTAGTTTGTCAATTTGTATTTGTTAAAATGATTATAAAAACAAATTTTTGAATGGATATTTGTACTTAAGCAAACAAAGTGAAACCTTAAATAGGTAGAAAAGTAAAAAAAATAAAAATATTAAATTTTTTTATAGCTTTTTGTTTTTTAATCATCTATAATCATTTTTAAATCAATATTAACATTTGGT
>NZ_JBALPC010000255.1:0-13215 GCF_036965225.1 Bacillus sp. JJ1474
ATATTGTCCCCTATTCTGCAGCCACGGCCTCGCCTGGTCCGATTAAACTGAAAATATTGGACTATCCAATGAACATAGAAAAGAAAGTCAATGTGAAAATCAAATAACAGAAAGGGCTCCCCAAAGTCAGGATAACTGACTTTGGGAAGACTCTCTCATTTTTATACAAAAGTACTAAAAAATCATATGACAAAAATAGCCTCGAAATATTAACTTAATTCTATTTATTCACAATGATAAACCTAACGTAAAATCGATTTTGTCGGCATATTGAGGAAAATCAATTAGAGGATTTCTGTTCTTTTGAATATTGAAGATCTCTTTGTTGCGATGTTTTTCATAAATAGATATTTTATATTCACGATGCCATATTAGCAGCATCTCAATGTCCTTACTGCTATATCGGCTAATTTCTCCTGGATATCTTAACAAAAAATACAATGTCGACCTGGCAGCCTCACCTTTTCCACTTTCAGGTTCAAACTTACCCTCTTGATATTTCCCGCAATGTGCTCTGATCGCTTCCGTTTCCATTTGAGGAGAATAGTCCACAAAATCAAAATAAGGATGATTGGACCTTAATGAATTGCAATCTATTTCACACGTAAAAAGATGATGTAAATCTCCTCTCATCGGATTATCCTTATCAAACCATGACTGAGGAACGACATGTTCACAATTATACATATTTTCACTTTCAATGGACGCCATCGCCATCTGTATTTCATAATCGGTTTTCGAGCCACTTTTTTGTAACTTGGCATAGGCTTCTATTCTTTTTCTTTCTGCTTCATAATCATCTTTTATGACTTGTTCAGGATCTCTTTCTTTTCCGGAATAGATACTCTTCAACTTCCCGTCTATATGGAGGTCAATTCTTGAATAGAGATAATTCCGGGTTTTAGAGTTATAAGGGAGCTGATTTTCATGTGTACTCGTAATTAACTGATTAAGTTTCTTATATAACTCTTTTTTGTCCACTTCATTAAAATCAATTTGATGATAATAATCTTTGATTGCCTTTTGATCCTGTTCTTCATCATAATACTCTTTTCCATTTTTAAACCTCTTTTTGTTAAACTCCAGTTCCAACAATGTGGCATTAAAATCTGCATTTTTATGTGATTCTTTATTTTTCATGTTCAATATTTTGTTCCTCCTTTCTAGTTTTATTCCTGCTTAAATTCTCTCAAGCTAGCAGTAATTGATTATTCCACTCTCACACAATTATATAACCTAAATATTAATTTAATTTTTCATTTATATTAAATTTCCCAGTATTTGTATCAATTTCTGCATTACAATACCTTCACCTTGGCTGATATCATCCCATATGGCAGGTGTCTAAACCGTATTAACTCCTCTGGCATTTCATTTATGTTTTCTACAGCACCACCTGGACCAATTAAATTAATACTACTAGACTATCCGGCAACCATTTAAAAAAGAATTGACTATTAAAATGAAATAAAAGAAATGCGATTCTCTGATTTCGGAATCGCATTTCTTTTATCTTTATTTCACTTAGGCTTCATATATTGATTCGCTTTTTCAACTCTTGATGAAATTTTATCGGGTCATCCAATCGTATAGCTACCCTTGTATATGTTTTTTCCAATCCAAAGAAAAGAGTCGCACGGCATGGGTTCTTTAATTCTAGAATCATATGAGGATGAACCTCTTCAAAATCCCGTGCAATAAAATCAAGCGTGGTTTTACTATTTATTTTTTGTTCTAATACTTGTTGGTCCGTTGTAATAGCAGCAATATCTTCGAGTGAAACGACCATTTTCTTTGCTGAGCCAAGGGATAAGTATATGTTATTGTCTGTTAACTTGACTGGGTTTAGGCGGACAGCCTGAATATCACCAAGAAAAAATATAACGGAATATACATTTAAGATCAGAAGAACAATCGACAAAACGATGGACTTATCGTGGAGCCACCAATGAAGCCCCAGTGTTTCAATTACAATCGCATGAATCAACATAATATGAAATGCCAGTAAACTAGATTTTGTGTGCAGAGTGAAAAATCCCTTTCCTTTCGGGGGACTTTTCCTCCATGACGCAAAGGCATAGTAAAAAATAAGAAATTCAGAGGAAAAAACTTTTACAATGGGATGATTTCGTACTTTCTCCCTTACGGCAGCTGGAAAGGAAAATAATAGTGTTTCATCACTGCTGCGCACTTTTTGAATGATGGCAGGCATATATCGAACTAGCATGAAAAGCACCGACAATTCTATCAGAATCAATAGTCCCTCAACCCCAAAACCAATATAGGAGATCCAGATAAATGGTTCAAAATATTTCATAGGTATTAAGAATTTTGCTAGTATTAGCCCGCCTGCCATTAAAATAATAAAACGCTTAACGAAAGAACCCTTTTTCTTATTTATGGTTAATACTAATAGTGGAGAAATAATCGCTAAATCAAGCAGAGACCCAAGAACAACCCATTTCGTTTCAGCTGTTAGAACCATGGGTGAAATGGGCGTTCGATACAATATGAAATTTGAACTAAGTATCAATATCAATAACAGCATCCATACATAGCTTTTCCTAAGAATCTGCTTAACTAGCATAAAATCACCTTTTTTTACTTTAATTGTAACTTATGCGAGGTGATGCAAACACCTATTTTTTGGCATTTTTCCAAATCCCTTGGGATCCTCCGCGAATATGATGGTTCTTAAACTTCATCTTATCGTTGATCATCCACTTTATTTAAAAACTCAATTATACATTCATTCACTTCATCTGCTTTCTCAATAGAAAGGGCATGCCCCGCATTGGAAATAACTTTATATTCAATATGAGGAATCAACTGCTGCGCATTTTTTAACATTTCCTGATAATTATAGATGACTTCCTTATCCCCAACCATAATCAATGACGGCATACTAATTTTCTTAAAATCATCATTGCTAAAAACAGAGGGAACAATTGTTTTCGTCATTTTATAATGTTTTAAGCCTAAGTAAAACTGCTCAAATAAACCTGGCTCCACTTGATTCCCTTTGGCAACAAACCAGCTGCAGAATGATTTAACAACAAAAGATCGTTTAGGTATAATCATGATACTGAATAGCTTTAAAAAGAATTTTTTATAAAAAGGAATAAATGAAGCGGCTGGAGCTAATAGGATGAGCTTATTAACCTTTTCAGGATAAAGAATCGAAAAGTTAAGGGCCTGCCAGCCGCCAGCTGAGTGCCCGCATATTGCTGCTTGCTCTATTCCTAATTCGTGAAGAACGTCTGAAAGCCATTGGGCACAGTCCTTTTTTTCCTTATAAGGCTTTGCTACTACACTTAAATTAAAGTCCGCCAATATGTCGATCGCATATGTTCGGTAATATTGGCTAAGCTCATGGATATTGGGATACCACATAGTCGCTCCAAAGCCAAAGCCGTGCAAGAGAATTAATGGAGGAGCATCCTTAGGGCCTGATGCAATTATATGTGTTTCACCGAAACGTGTTGAAACGTAAAAACTCTCGTAATCTACCTTCCATAATGAAAGATTGGCATCATACACTTGTTTAAACTTTCCGGCACCCTCCATACTTCTAAATGCCAAGGAATAATTGGACAACCTAAACTCCTCCTATTAATTCAATTTTATTTAATTTCTATACATGTTCCTTGACCGCTTTAATAACATCTAACGGTGCTTCAAAAGGAACAAAGTGGCCAATGTTATTTAGAATGGTAATGGTTGCATCAGAAAAGTAGTCAGGGATTCTGTCCGCCCATTCGTACCGGATAACAGGGTCAGCGTTCCCCCACAAAATGGTTGTCTTATGGCTGATCTTTTCTATGATTTGTGAGGACAAGGCACTTGATGTCTTTGCCCCTGACCTTGCCCTGTAATAAGCAATGCTCGCTTTAAAAGCACCCGGCTTGAGAAACTCTTCAATTATATAGTTGAGTTCTTGCTCCCTAAGCTTTTCACGATTGCCAATCCAATGTTCATAAAAATACGTAAGATACACTCTTAATGAGGCATCGCTCAAGCCAAGAATCTCTTCAGCAATAGGAAGGTTATGAAAATGCTGATACCAAAACTCACTTTGAATGTTTGGATCAAACCTTCTTTCTCCAATCCCTCCATAGGGAGGATTTAAGAGTACAAGAGACTTTACTCTCTCTGGAAACTTTTTCACTAGTGTTTGAGCAATGGTTGCACCAATATCGTGAGCAACGACCACTACTTTATCCAAAGAAAGACTATGAATTAAGCCAATAAGATCGTCTACATGATTTTCAGGAGTATAAGCGACAGCAGGTAATTCTTCCGGTTTTCCTGACTTCCCAAATCCCCTTAGATCAGGAGCGATCACATCGCAGGATTTTGATAACTCTGGCAATACATGGCGCCAATCATACCAAAAACCTGGCCAGCCATGCAAAAACAGAACAGGCTCTCCAGCCCCCATCCTCACATAATGAATATGGACTCCTGTTTTGCCTATGTGATTAAAATGTTTCCAGTTCCCATCGTAGGGTGATAAATCTAAGTATTCATTCATCATAAAAATCCCCTCTTCGTCTACGACTTTACCAGCGAAGCATTATTTAAATTCTCAACCGCATACTACCGATTTGAATAAATTTTGTCGTCATGAAATGATGTAATATGCCTTTATGATAATGAGGATTGAATCAAAAAAGGTTACAAATAGGTAACAGTAAAGATGAACTTTTGCTAACAATTTTTAGCCTCTACGATTGTATCTATAAACGTCCCATCAATCCCTTATTAAATATTGGTTGAATTAACGGTATAAATTTCTTAAATATACTATATCAAGCTCACACTGAAGTCCTCTTCCGAATTAAGGCTGAATATTCCTACATCCATAGTCGTAAAAAGTGCCTTCCCTGCGCATTAAGTATTCATATGGCGGGGGCAGGCACTTCAATTATTTTCATTTAGGAGCTAAGGAAGCCGAGAAACAATCTTGCCATTTATTTAATAAGGCAAGATTGTTTAACTTATTGGCATTCCGGAACTTATGCTAACATCCTGCATTTTCCTTTCACTAACCCAAGTTTCATTCTGATGAAGCTTACATATACTGCAATAAAATTATTTTTTTCAAAAGGATGATTTAATAAGATGGCATCCATTTTCGGACAAATTCAAGTAAACAAAGTGACAGGAGGCATAGTAAATTTCGGTAATACGAAGTCTATTTCACCTATATCTGCTTTAAAAGATCCGACTGGGAGTGGATCAAATAATGCTGGAGGATGGATCAGTACATCTTCTGGTATTTCAGTCACAAATTTTATTGACCCTGATGTCAGTGATCAAAAAGTGGATAAGGACCTTGGAGATAAGTGCTTGGTTGAGTAATATATTAACCATTTTTCAATTCAATTTGGAGCATTACTAATGGTTTCAATTAGGAAGAACACAGAAGAGCACTGTATTCTTCTTCGAATAGAATCTCGTTAATTTATAGCCTCACTATACTTCTATAGTTATCCGTCATTAGCTTTTTGGTTTTTTTATGATGATTCTTCCATATTTATGGTACCCACTTACTTTTTCTTTCATATCATGCAAAAAAAGATATCTGAAGAGGGTGATTCAAATTGGGAAGTACTTAGATTTTTTGTCTAAATTCGGTGTTGGCGGTGCGCACCCCGGGGGGATTCAATTAACAAAGGAAATATTCATGCTAGAGGAACTTAACAACACGTCTCACATATTAGATGTTGGATGTGGTACTGGCCAAACAGCTGCCTACCTTGCTTCTAAATACGGTGTAAAAGTAACGGGAATGGATATTAATCCAATCATGGTAAAAAAGGCAAAAATAAGAATGAAAAAACACCAATTGCCTGTAGAAATTATTCAAGGTTCAATAGAGGAATGTCCATTAAAGAGTAATCATTTTGATTTTATTATTTCCGAATCTGTTCTTGCTTTTGTAAATAAACCTAGATCTCTTAAGGAAATATTTCGTTTATTAAAGAAAGAGGGTCGGTTCATTGCAAATGAGCTTACCATTAACCACCCGCTCAAAAAAAGTGAAATAGAAGAGATTAAACAATTTTATGGATTAGATCACGTCCTTACGGAGAACGAATGGATTACTTTAATGGAACAAACAGGATTTAAAAACATAAAAATATCCAGGAATCAACATTCGATCCTTCAAGACAATCCGGATGTTGAATTTCAGTACTCAGTATATATTGAGCCTGAACTTTACTCGGTCTTCCTTCAGCATTTTAATCTAATGGCAAAGTATCAAGGTGCTTTAGACTACAGAATATTTTCATGCACAAAATAAGTGCGCTGCAATTTAGAAAAGGCTTGCTGTACATTTGTACCGCAAGCCTTTTTATAGAGTTGAAGTTTAGATAAAGAACGGGAAAAACGGTCCAAATCCTCTTATTCCAAAGAAAGGGAATCCAAATAGGCCAAAGGGTCCGAAGAATAAACGACTTTCATCATCCATATGAACATTCATGGTCATATGGGTGGACTGATGTGCTCTGGGCATGATCAGATACATTTTGTCATGATCATAGCTGTGAAGTATCCCCTGAAAAACAGAGCCATCGTGTAATTCTACTTGAATAAATTGATACAAATGCTTTTTACACTTTTCATGATGCTTATGATGCTTATGATGATGATCATGATGATGATCATCATGGGCATGGGTATCCCTAAGCGGATGAACAGGATATTGCATGACAACCTACCTCCTCTTTTTCAATACAGTAATAAAATATTCTTAAATTGGGTTTTGTGTTACCAAATTTAACCGTTATAGAGGAGGCATATTTTTAGAAAAGTCATGTATAATGTTCAACCGATCACTACCAGATAAGTGTTTAAAGTCGAACTTTTTTTAAATAACAAAGGGGTGGTTCTCATGTCTATACAGATTGTAAACAGAGAACCACCCCAAGCTTTGTATCAATACAAAAAATTTGAGCTTAACTTCAAGTGTGAATAGATCGATGCTTTAGGCATTTTTTCTTAATTCCACATCTATATATTGTTGTTCAGTAAATAACTGATCCATTACTTGATTCGATTTGATCCTTTTTACAAAAATCGGATTTAATATAACAAGGGCTAGGACGTTTGCCAACAATCCCCAAAAGCCTTCATATATACCGAATGTCATTCCGGTTCCAGACACCGTAAACGTTACAGCTAGTCCAACAATTAACCCAATAGTGGTAGCCTCTTTTGTTTGCTTTTTCCAGAACAAGCTAAAGACAATCGCTGGAAAGATTTGAACCATTCCGGATACTCCCATAAGCTGTAGGGATACAAGTGCTGTCGGGAAAAGCATCCCAAAGATTAAAGCTAGGCCAATAACGACAAATACCATTGAGCGAGTAATCATCGTTAATTTTGCAGGTGAAACCTTTGGATTAATAAAATCTCGATAAATATTATTCGCAAAAAGATTGGACGCACCAATCGCCATGATTGAACAAGGAATAAGGGATGCTAGTGCAATAGTAGCATAGGATAGTCCTTGAACTACTCCACCGTAAGATACTTGTATTAAACTTAGTAGCGCGAAACGCGGGTCGCTGCCATCTGGCAATACATGAAATGCAGCAAATCCTAGGAAAACAACAAGAATCAATACAATATTGTAAAGTGGTAAATAAATTGCATTTTTCCTAAGGGCATCAGTACTTTTAGCAGTAAATACCCCTGTTACACCGTGAGCCCACATAAATAATGCCAATCCAGATACTAATGAAGCTGTGAGAAACCAAGGAATCCCTCTTGGCCCTGTTGTAGGGATGGTTAACAATTCAGGGGTCTCAGTCACAATTTTATCCATCATGGATCCCCATCCTCCAAAGTGGATGATTGGAATAGTCACAACGAGGAATAACATGATAACCCAGATTAAAATGTCTTTAATAATAGCTGTATAGGTTGGTCCTTTTATTCCGCTAAAGAATGTATAAAGGGCAACTAAAAAGAATGAAAGAATAACAACTACATTAACATTAATAAACCCTGTACCTGCAACTTTCAGTGTATCTTGAATACCAGCTAGCTGCAGATCAATATAAGGAATAAGCATTAACACTCCAACAATTGCGATTAGTAAGGATAAAAATTTACTACCAAATCTCAATTTCGCATAATCAGCAAGAGTTGTTAGTTTGAATTTTTTGGAAACTCCCCATAGCTTCGGCAAATAGAAATAGGAAATAAAAAAGGCAATAATCGTATACGGAATTGCAAAGAATGCAATGCTTCCACTTGAATAGGCTTGACTTGTTAATCCTAAAAAAGTATAGGCTGTATATAAATCAGCACCTACTAAGAGCCAAACTAACAATGGGCCAAAACGTCTCCCGCCGACAGACCATTCCTCTACGGAACTTCTGCTAGCTTTATCCCGTCCTGCTATAAATCCAATTAAAATAACTGATAGAACAATAAAACTTGTGATTAACAAAGCTGTTAAATTTCCTTGCATCATTTAAATTTCCCTTCCGACTTATCTAATTGATAAATCATAAATGTACATATTGGAGTGATTATCATCCCTAAAAGCAGCCAAAAATGAAAAAATGGCAATCCGATTATGAAAGGATGAATTCGATTAACAAAAGGTATTGCAACGAGCATAAGGATAAATGGTATGACGATTAAAATGATCCTTAAGTTTTTTTTGCTCATATTTTCCCTCCTAAATTAGTTATTTATTTTATTAGAATAATATTATTTAAATAATATTAACATAATTTTTAAATAATGGTATAAGAAATTAGTAGATTTTTTAGACTAATTACTTCATAACTTTCGATAAATAGTTATTTTAAAAAAGAAAAGCCGCCAATAAAGGCAGCTTGGTGAAACTTTTCGTTTAACAAACATAATTTAAAAAGGTATAAGTCGCCTATCTAAAATAGGTCGATCATCTCGGAAAACAGTTTAACTAAATCTGTTTTAACAAGTATTCACACACATTACTCGAACGAAGCTTAGCCGCTACATAAGGAGGCTGGACTCCCCTGGCACCTTCAAGCGGAAGTCCCAGCCACAAAACTTTCTCGTCAATGATCACAAATGGAAAGGGAAAGCTCTGATCTAGCCAGACATCGGAATTGCTCCACTTTTGTTTCGAAATAATGGTCAATTTTACTCGTTTTTCTCTATTTAATAACTGCTTAGTCCATTCTTCAGATAACTTGCTTCCCTCTGGCAAGGAGATGGTAATCGATGACTTTGCCGACCTTAGATCTTGAAAAATAGCTTCCAGTTTTCGCGCATGCATCCAGCTTAATTTTGGGTGTTGGTTGCGAATCCACGAGCCAATTTCTTTCGTTGTAACCGTTTGTTTGTTCCTTACTTGATGATCAACGAGTTGCCGCAGTGTTTTTCTTGGATAAACATGCTTTTCGATAAAATTTCTATTGCTGACGTGAAGAAATTTTCCTTTCGTTCTCGTAATAGCCACATTAATCAAACGTTCACTTTCCTTGCCAGTCAGCAGCATACCAGCCCGTTCTTGCGGGGCACTATCGACCGTATCAAAGATCATCACATCCCGCTCACTTCCCTGAAATCGGTGGACAGTAGCTGCAATAATATCCGCTTGGCTGCGTTCTTCCTCATATATCTCTTCAAGAAGCATCTCCATAAGATTCGCCTGAGCACGGTATGGTGTCACATACCCGATCGATTTAGCTCCACCTATATATGCTTCATGAATCAATTGAAAAGACAGCAGCAGCTGCCAGAGATTGAATCTGGAATTGGTTGCTTTATCACTTATACAATGCAGGCCCGTGAAACTCGAATCTATAAGCACAGCAGCTCGCTCTTTAAAAGGAGCAAGGCTTGTGATCCTATTTCTGCTTTTAAATACACTTTCGTGATCGCCAACCAGTGAATGATAGATGTACCGATTCGTAAAAGCTGAAATATCAGGGTGCATCCTGCGCTGTTCTTTTAATAAAAAAAGCTGCGGATGAAGCTTCTCTTCATTCAACCATTCCACCACTCCCGCCTTATGGAACACGTCCTCTTTCAGCCATGTGGCCACAAGAGGATCCCGGCTTGCGGCAATCGGAGGCAATTGCTTGAAGTCACCACAAATAATGACTCTCTTGCCCAAGGATGCGGCAAAAGCTGCTTGTGGAACATAGGCCATACTTGCTTCATCGAGGATGACTAGGTCATAATCCTGTTCATAAATAGCGCTGTCACTAGCCGCCTTTGCCAGCGTTGAGCCAACAATGAACGCCTCTTTGACTAACTGAATTTCTTCCTTCCGGACCTTTTCCAGCAGCCTGGCAATTTTTGTTTCCAGTTCCAGCAGATGATCTGAGTCTCGTTTATTGAAAGAATGAGCCAGGTCTTGCTTTAAGTGGCGTCTTTCTTCGACCAGCCTCTCCCTATCCTGGGCAAGGAGCGGATCTTGCTTTTCGATCATCATATTTGTCGTAATGTCGAGATGGGCCGAAAGAGTATCCCCTATGTTCCCACCGTAGCGGAGCACATCCCCTTCTCGAAATCTTTTTTTCTTTTTTATAAAATCAGTCAGTTCCCCCATTAAGACATCAACAGCTTGATTACTATGCGACAAAATCAATACTTTTTTCTTCTGAAAATATTTATTAGCTGCTGTTCTGGCCAGGGTGTATGTTTTACCGGTACCCGGGGGCCCCCAGACGAACGTGGCCGGATTATATTTGGACCGTAAAACCAATTCATGAACATTACTCTGGATCTTTTCCTCTGGGTGTTTCGTTTCCATGGAAGGATTCATCAATCTTTTCACTCTTAGCCGCTTCAGTTTGCTTTTTTTGATTTCATCCAAGCGCTCAATTAATTGTTCAAGCAATTCCCAAGGATCATGCAGCAAATACGCATCCGGAATGAGGTCGCCAAAGTTCTGCTCTAAGGCAAGAATAATTCCCCTGCCTTCAGAGGAAAGCACCTTTCCACTGCTTTTCATCGTTCCCCATTCCAATTTTATGGAGGAACCAACTGGGATTCTTAATGAGATGGCTGTATCAAAATAGTAGCTATACGGACCGTCGTTTGATAATAGTCGTCCATTTATAACTGAGTAGCGGCTCCCGCCAAACTTTTTTAAGTGATTTATCTCTTGTTGCAAGGCTTGCTGCCATTCTTTGATGTGTGTTTTGGTTGTTGTCATTTGTTTCCCCTTGTTATTTACTACTTGTAGATAATTTCCGATCAAATTGTACTGGTTATTATACATTAAAATGATTGCCTCGAATGGTAAAACTCATGCGTATTTCTGATTGTAATCATTGAAAAATGCAGCCGTCACTTGAGCGAAGGTGTAAATCCTCGGGATATATAAGTGGTATTGGTAAATAATATGAAGGTTAAGACATCAATTGAGGAGGAATTGTATGCAATCGAATCAACAAGCTAATAAGAATTTGGGTTCTGGTTCTAAGATGCAATCAGGATTAGCTGGAACGGATCCGCAGAAAGTAAAACAGGAAATTAGGAAAGATGTAAGTGAAGGGCAAGGGGCGATGACTTCGCGTGAAGCAGGGGCAATGCGAGACTAAAAATCACTCAATTGAGTGGTTTTTAGAACAAAAAATGCCTGTTCCCGGAAAATTAAAGAGCTATAGCGTCTGTTACTACCCGAATTTCGACATAGCCTGTCTAATTTATAGTTTCTAAAATTAGTCTTACATTTGATGTAAAAACCCATTTCTAAAAAGGAAATGGGCTTTTGACTATTTTAGTATTAATTTGCTACGCTGCTACGCACTCTAAATGGCTTGTATAGTGATGGCAGATTGATGTAGTAGTGTTTACCTAACTATAAATGAAATAAATTACAATATAAAAGTTTTTTTACAATGTAAAATCATAATAAAACATTGTAAGTTACACATTAATTACAAAATTTATTCTTTCCCAGCAGCAAATTCTTCCAATGGACTTGTATACTTTAAAATTAGCTTATCAAGTGCCTCTTCGGGATAGGATTTTAATTTTCTAGCCATAGAAGGTATTTTATCATATTCTCCCCTGATAGCTAATAATAAAATATTAAATTTAATAACTGTGTTATGATTATATATTTGCTTTAAATTATATCGCTCTTGATATATTTTAATTATATTTTCCATTTCCTTTTCATTATGGAATTTCGCACATATATGAAATTTATCAATTAATACCCTATGATTCTTAGGAAATTCTTCAATAGCTTCATTTATATCCAGCATTGCTTGTCTTTCATTATTATTAATGATAGCCTCAAATTGAGCTTTACATCTATAAAAGAACTCTCTAGCATTTTCATGTTTATTTATACGCAACTCATCAATTAATCGTCTTAGAATATTCACTTTATCAGGTATACTTGGCCCTCTAAGTAAACTTGTGAAATAAGCATGAATATGAAAAGGATTTCTTTTCTTGTCGTCCTCATAATTTTCTTTAGCTAACTTATATGCTGTATCGTAATCCTCTACGCTTAAATAGACTTGGACTAAATCTCTTTGCGCCCTTGCAAATGGTTTTCTCTTTGCTAAGGCCGCTTCATATCTTTCTATAGCTTTGTCTGTTTTACCGATTTGCCTATAGTAAAATCCAAAGAGAAAATCATGTTCAGCACCATCAATAAGTTGTATTTCCTCTTTAAACCTATCATCCTTATTTCTAGCAAGTGACATACATAAATAATACCTGATTTCATTTTTTATGTGTCTATCAATAAAGTTCTCATTTTGCAAGATTCGGTCTGCTAAGTTAATTACATCATCATAGTTTTTATGAACATCATAGAGTTCCTTCATTGACTGCAGAAAATGTGAAGGTACCAATAATTCTTCAACTTCGCTGATTCTATCTTCGATAATGGCCCTTTTAATTAAAAATTGATATTTAGAAACATCACTAAGATACCCTTCATCATCCTTATTATTAATAAAACTTTCTAAGCTTTCTACTATTTTTAATCTATACTCTTCAGGAATTTTCAATCCCATCCTAATTAAATAGTCATAAATTATATCATTTAACCTAATATATTCTTTATTAATTCCAAAAGTCTCACAAATTCCCTTGGCAAAGAACTCTTGTAAAATACCGTTATTTTCATCATCATTTCCTACAATATCAAAAAAAGTATTATACCCTATCGTTCCATATTCAGTTAATAAAGCCAGAATATCCTTTGCCTTTTGATTACCATCATAT
>NZ_JBALPC010000256.1:0-1681 GCF_036965225.1 Bacillus sp. JJ1474
TTAGTCTGTGTTCCTAAATCCGGGCCTTTACGGGCTGTTGATCCCCCACTTAGAAATTTTTGCTTTACTCAACTTCTTAAAGTGCGGGTCTTACAGCCCGTTAATCTGCGATAATTCTATTTCTTTTAGAAAGAAAGTGCTAAAATAAAGTGAATGATTCTGGAGAGGATGACCACATTGGTTGTATTGAATAAGCTTTCATTAGCACATAAATACGGACAGCTTTTTTTGTTTGTCGTCATCATGATCCTTACACAGCATAAACTATTTATCTTTTCCTATGCTCTTTTGTTAGCGATGATTATATATTTGACGATTGTCGCAAATCAAAGTCGCGTTTTTGTCTGGGTTTTGGCCGCATATACGATTGGGTATTTAGTTTTATTATATGGCGATCGACTAATTGAAGAATTACCATTAAATATAAGTTCAATTATGATCATAAATCGTTCACTCCTATTATTCCCGATCCTTTTTATGGTCTATGTTATTAAGAAGTTTAAAAAGAATTGGAACCTTTATGGCTTGAAGCCTAATTGGATGGCAACCATTTCATTTCCATTTATATGGAGCGGATTCCACACTGTTACAATTAGAGTCTTTTTATTGATTGCCTTATGTATTAATCTAGCAGCATTTATTCCCTTCCTGTCTTTAACAAAATTTAATTTTGGAGACCCTAACTTCTTACTGTTTATCATCCTTTTTTCGATCATAAATGGTACACTGGAAGAAATCCTTTGGAGAGGAATCGTCTTAACTAGACTAGTAGATTTGGCAGGTGAAAAAGCTGCGGTTCTCTTTTCGGGATTAGGCTTTGGCTTATCACATCTTGCCTTTGGATACTCATGGTGGCTATGTTTACTTTTTGCATTAGGCGGTATTTTCTATGCTGGTATTACCATTCGTTCAGGAAGCATTCTTCCCGCCATCATCTGGCATATTATATTCAATGTATTCATGATTTTAAGCGGAATTATTACGTATATAGGATAATGAACAGCCAAAGATAGTATGAAGGAGGATTTCATGATGAAAATACATATTAGCGATGAGGCTGCGGCTTGGTATGAAGATGAAATGTTTTTAAACAAAGGCGATTATGTTCGTTTTTTTGCACGCTATGGCGGATGCAGTACGGTACAACAAGGATTTTCATTAGGTATCTCAAAGGATGAGCCCGTTAATGCGGGTGCTGAAACTACAAAGAATGGAATTACCTATTTTATTGAAGAAAAAGATATTTGGTATTTTGACAATCATGATTTGCATGTGGAATATAATAATAAAGCGAAAGAGCCCGATTATAAGTATCTATAAAAAAAACCTTTTCATTCACCTAATTTTTGAAGTGGCCCCTAAAAGTTAGACACGGTTATTTCATTAGGCGTCGAGTTTGGTATGAGTTCGATATTGTATCGGATTCATGCCTTTTAATTTTGCCTTAATGCGTTTTGTGTATTTTAATACATTATGTACTTTTCCAGCTCGCTTTTAAAATGCTCCACACTCTCAAACTCTTTTATATAGAGAAACTATGTCTTCATAATCCCGAAGACTTCAATTATTAGCTTTGGCTTTTTCGTTACTCCATTAAAGTGCCCAATTGTTGAATAGTGGAAAATGAGAAAAAGCTGCAAAAATAACACCTTAGTTATTGTGCTAAAGCCCCCGTTCGTAA
>NZ_JBALPC010000257.1:0-19796 GCF_036965225.1 Bacillus sp. JJ1474
CAATCATACCTTTATGGAAAAGATTAAAGCTTGGGCAAAAATATGGAGTAGCTTTATTTGTAACTATTGGTTTGTTTACAATTTCTACGATTATCACATTCGGATTCCTGTCAATTGCGAATTCCAAAATGGAAATGGTTGAAGAATCGGGCGACAAAGCCATATTGTTTAATGAAGCTACGGCTATTTTTCATCAAAAAGGCAGTGCAATTGGAAATTATATAATTGATTCAAATCCGAAGCATTTAACATCCTTTGATCAACTATCGGAAGAATTTAATAAATTGAAGAAGGTACTAGAGCCTGCCATAACAACAAAAGAGTCGAAAGACCTATTTGCTGAAATCGCGGAAAATGATAAAGAGATAACAACGATATTTCATGATACGATTCAACCGAAAGTAAAGCTTCAGCATGTAAGAGAATACCGTCTTGGGAAGCTGCAAGCAGATACGATGATTACTGAAACAGTCGTTAATTTAGATATATTAAGTGAAATGTTGAAATCAGAGCAAAAGAAAGCGGTAAGCTCTGCAAAGTCCGCGTTAATCTTAACTTTAATCATACTCGGGATTTCTATCGTTATTTCTGCTGCCCTTGGTATCGTAAGTATTCTAGTTATAGGGAAAATTATTTCTAAAAAGCTTGGTCAAATCGTTCACCTTTCAAATGAAGTGGCGAGCGGAAATCTTAATGTAGAAGCGATAGATTATGATGGCAGTGATGAAATAGCAGAGTTAGGAAAAGCAACAAATTCAATGAAAGAAAAGCTTCAAGCTATGATACAGGAAATATCGGCTGTTTCAACTTATGTTACAGAAAAGAGCGGAGAACTAAACATTGCCGCAACTGAAGTAAAGGCAGCAAGCCAGCAAGGTGCTTCAACAATGCAGGAGCTGTCAGCAGGAGCTGAGGAACAAGCAAAATCTGCTAGTGGATTAGCTAGTATGATGGAAAGCTATATGGCAGAGGTTGAAAAAGCTGCTCAAAGCGGAACAGAGATTCAAAAAGCATCGAATGAAGTCTTACATTTGACTAAAACTGGAGATACCTTAATGGGAGATTCACAGAAGCAAATGTCCATGATTAATGAGATTATGAAAACATCTGTTGAACGGGTAAACGGATTAGATGAACAGACACAACAAATTACTAAACTAATTCAGGTTATACATGATATTGCAAATCAAACGAATTTGCTTGCGTTAAATGCAGCTATTGAAGCGGCACGTGCAGGTGAACATGGCAGGGGATTTGCAGTTGTGGCAGATGAAGTTCGAAAATTAGCAGAACAAGTTTCATTATCTGTTGCGGATATTACAAAAATTGTAAAAGGAATTCAAACGGAATCAAGTAATGTAGTATCATCCTTACAGACTGGATATTCTCAGGTTGAAAAAGGGACTGATCAAATCCGGCTAACGGGAGAAACGTTTGAAAAGATCTATCAGGCAGTTAATATGATGTCTAACAATGTGTTAGAAATATCTATGAATTTTGAAAGAGTTTCTGGTGCTACAACGAATATGAATCAATCCATTGAAAATATTGCTGAAGTATCCGTTCAATCAGCAGCAGGTATTGAACAAACGAGTGCTGTTATTACGCAAACCAATCATTCGATGGAAGAAATCTCAGAAAATGCTCAAAATTTATCAGAGCTTGCCGATCAATTAAATGTGATGATTTCAAAATTCAAGTTATAAAATTAATTTCATGGGATTCCCTGCTATACAGGGATCCCATTTTTCTTTGCCCTAGCCTGTATCATTAATTTTTGTTTTTTCAATTTTCAAATTAGTAAGAGGAACTTTCGCTAATTTTGTAGAACTATGTATATAGTTAAATCCCAATAGGAGGGAAGGTAGAAGTGAATTTGAACAAAAACAGCAACGATGTAAACGCGGAATTTTTAAAGGAAGTTCATATTACAGAGAGTGAAATAAGGCAATTAGAAATCAAATTAATAAAAAATGCAGATATATATATAAATATATATGAAGAAGCTGTAGAAGGGATTATTTTTTGGACGGGTAAGGGTCAGATTATTAAAGCAAATGAGGCAGCCTGCCGAATTTTTGAATGCAGCAAAGAAGAGCTTGTTTCAAAAAGGATTCAGGATTTTATTTATGCCAGCAAAGAGAAAATTTATCAAGTATACAATAATTTTCATGAAAAAGGGGCTATACGGGATGAACTTGTTTTTCTAATGCCCAATGGACAATTAAAATCTTTGGAATTCACTAGTAAACTGCATGCAGTTGACGAATTTCATATGACCATATTTCGAAATGTAAGTGAAACAAGAAGAATGGAAAAAGAGCTAAGAGAAAGTGAATTAAAATTTAGAAAAATCTTTGAGGGTGCTTTAGAGGGGATTATCTTATGGAAGAATGATTTTAACGTTGTTGATATAAATCAGGCTGCAGAAAAAATGCTGTCTGTTTCAAAGGCTGAAATAATTGGACATTCATTTATAGACCTACTCACAAAACTACATCTTTCAAATGAAGAAATTTACTATTATTATCATAATCTCGTTAATAGTGGTCAAACAACGGGCACCCTTGATATTACAGTAGAATCTGGGGAATCTAAATATATTGAATTTTCAGCAAAGTATAATATTCTTTCTGAATTAAGCTTAGTAACCTTTAAAGATATTACAGAAAAGCTACAGCTTGATGTACAACTCCGAAAATCGGATACATTAAATGTTATCGGAGAACTCGCCGCAGGTATTGCGCACGAAATTCGCAATCCAATGACAGCCTTAAAAGGATTTATTCAGTTATTAGAGGATACTATTAAAGAGGATCATTCCATGTATTTTAACATTATTTCTTCTGAGCTGAAGAGGATTGACACGATCATTAATGAATTTTTAATTTTGGCAAAACCACAAGCAGTTAAGTTTGTTGAAGTTGATCTTATACAAATTATGAAGGAAACAGTAGATTTCTTAAGTGCTCAAGCCGTATTACATAATATTCAGTTTCGAACAAAATACGAAAAAGGCCTGCCTCCAATATTCTGCGAACCAAATCAAATGAAGAAGGTCTTTATTAACGTAATTAAGAATGCAATTGAGGTCATGCCAAATGGCGGCTATATTGATGTGTTCATGAATTCAACGGAGGATGGCAGAATACATATATCCATCGAGGATGAGGGGAGTGGAATACCAAAGGATAAGGTTGAAAAGCTCGGTCAGCCTTTTTACACAACGAAGGAAAAAGGTACGGGTCTTGGACTTATGGTAACTTTTAAAATTATTGAAGAGCATAAGGGCAATATAGAAGTTGAAAGTGAATTAGGAGTAGGCACTATTTTTAACATATTTCTGCCAATGAAAAAAGTACTGTAAATTGATCTTATCTTGTCGAAACGCTTCTTAAAAATATACTCGCAAAATGTCGAGAAATTTATATTTTGGTGAAAACTGTCTAATTCTGCGAATCTATTTACTTTTATGTATTTTCTTGCAATAATGCTAAAGGTAACTACTTAAATAGAACGATTCTAGATAGAAAGGGATAGGATGGAGGAAAAAAGTTGGCAGAAAATTGTAAAGAAATATTGCTGCAGATCCAAGAAAAAAGGGAGAAAATGATAAATTCTGCAAGGAAATATGGGTATACGAGTGAAGATACCATTCAATGCAGTCAAGAGCTTGATCAATTAATTTATGAATATCAAATGACCATACATCATTCAGAAAAGATAGAGGAAGAAGTTCGATTTCCCTTTAAGAAAATGATTCTTGTTTTGCCAAATACGTTAACAGTGACTGAATTTGAAATGATTACTTAAAAAAATCCCTATGCGTAATATTATGAACTGTAACCTATAAAGTGGACAGTATAAAAAAGCCCTATTATTAAGTAGCTAACAGATGACTCCGGTATTGTGCCGGAGTCATTTTCTTTAGGCCCCATTGATATCTTCTGTTATTGTATTCATCTATGTACCCAGAGATTAACTCCTTTAGTTCATAGAATGCTTGGCATTTAGAATACTCAACCTCGTCCTTGAGATGCCCAAAGAAAGATTCCATAGGTGCGTTATCCCAACAATTTCCCTTTCGTGACATGGATTGTGTCAGTTTCATTTCCTTAACTCTCTTTTGGTACTCAGGATGAGTATAATGCACTCCCTGATCCGAATGAAGGATGGCTTCAGGGTGGAAAAGGTCTCCAATGGAGTCAGAGAGCTTGTCCAAAGTATCATAGACAATCTCCATTCTCAAGGTTTTGGATAAGTGATAAGCTAAAATTTCTCGTGTTGAAGCATCCTTCACGCAGGATAGGTAGGCTGGTTTGCCAGATCCATAAAAAACATAAGTTATATCCGTAAGCAGTACCTTGCCTGGCTCACCCTGATCAAATTCCCTGTTTAAAATGTTAGGGAGTGAACGATGTTCCTGATTCGCCTTGGCTAATTTTTTGTAAGGGTTCATTTGTCTGATCCTTGTGAACAAATTAAACTGCCTCATTATTCTACGGATTTTCTTGTGATTCATCACTACCATATAGTCATTCTCTAAGATCATTTTGATAGTGAGAGCTCCAGCTTTTCCTTTTTTCTCATCGAATATAAACTTGATAAGCTCATAATCCTTTAAATCGGATTCTTGTCTATTTCCCCGTTTGCCTTCAGCCTTTTTCCATGCATAATAGCCACTTCTGCTTACCCCTACCATTTTACAGAGGTAAGTTACCATTTTGGCAAGCTTATACTGGCGTGTTGTTTGTTCAATAAGCATGAACTTCTCAGATGTCTTTATTGTTTCCTCTTCGCCGCCTGCCTTTCGAGTTCTTCTAACTTTTTTAGGAAGTCAAGCTCTGCTTCCAGGTATTTAATTCGAGCTTCAGCCTTTTTCAAACTGTCTTCAAGTGAAAGGGATTTTGAAGAAGGTCTTCCGGTGCTTCCTTTACCTCTACGTTCCGTTGTGAAGCCTTCTTCCCCGAATTCCTTATACGTCTTTCTCCATCTTTTAAGGCATTGTTTAGGTTTTTCAGCCCCAATAACTTTTAAGTCAAAACCATGTTCAATAAAGATTTGTGAAGGACTTTTGCCCTCCAAATTCTCCTTCACTGCCATTGTTTTAAACTCAGGCTTATAAGCAATGGACCGTTCTGATACATGATCCACGTTTGGATTATTCACCAAGATTTTCATCTCTAATTCATTAAAAATTATTTTACTCATTTTGTTCCCCCGATAGTATCTCTGAAATGATTATAATCGGGTTTCTATCCTATGGATATAAAAAACCCGAAAAGGGGACTTTTTTTAATGTCCACTATTCGGGTTATAGTTCATTACGCTATAGGGTTTTTTCATATTATTTTTCAAACAACAGTGCTATGTATACATTATGAAAAGAAGTCAATTAGCAATACCATAAATAAAAGTCCAATGATAAAGGAATAGGTTGATGTACGTTCGTTTCCATCCCCATGACTTTCAGGTATTAACTCTTTATAAATAATAAATAACATTGCGCCTGCTGCAAAGGCGAGTCCATATGGAACGAGGAAGTCCACATAAGATGTTAAATAGAAGCCTAATAACCCCATGACAATTTCAATAGCTCCAGTCAACGTTGAAATAACAAATGCTTTAAATTTATTTATCTTTTGGTTGACGAGGAATAAAGCGACAAGAAATCCTTCAGGAGCATTCTGCAGACCGATGGCAAAGGCAATTAGGTTTCCGGTATCCTTTACATGAGATGCATAGCTTACTCCAACTGACAGACCTTCAGGGATGTTGTGAAGGGTAATCGCCGCGATAATAAGCATGGCTTTTTCATCAAACTCGATTCCTTTTTTCGAATGCTTTAGATCTATATGAGGAATGTTTTTTTCCATCAAAGTAAGAGTTAAGACTCCCAGAAATATTCCGATAGCGACTGAAGGAAATCCCCCTGTCTTTAAAGCCTCAGGTATTAGACCTAAAGTAGAAGCGGCCATCATAATTCCGGCAGTGAACGCAAGTAAAGTATCGCGCCATTTATGGGTAACAGCACTTGACATAAAAAGTATAATTAAAGCGCCAACTCCTGTTGATAAGGCTGAGAGTACGCTTCCGATAATTACTTCCCTCATTCTCATTCCCTCATTTCTATTTGTAACCATATTATAAGAGTCAACTTAAGCGGCTGACAAACATTTATTTCAATTTTAATAATAAAAATGATTTTTTTCTGAATAGGCATCAGCGGAAACAATATATATTTTATACTGAAGCACAAGATGTGTTCAGAAAATTACTTTTTTTGTCAATCAGCTACAGCACATATAGCTGATTATTCCATTTAGAAAAGCAGCTGTTAGCGAAAGCATTTTCACTAATTGTTAGTACTATGCTTGTGCCGAGAGTCATATATCGTTAATACATATACTTTTTTTACGATCAAAAGGAAAACGTTTTCATTGATAAGGAGGGAGAGCTAGTTATGCATATTGTCGTCTGTGTAAAGCAAGTACCAGATACAAAAATAATAAAAATAAATCCAAAGACAAACACACTTGATCGAAGAAGTGCGCCTGCAATCTTGAACCCATATGATGCACATGCTGTTCAAGAGGCCGTAAGGATTAAGAAAATGATTGGGGAGGGAACGATTTCTGTTCTTTCCATGGGTCCTCCTCAGGCAACAGCTGTCATTAAGAAAAGTATTGAAATTGGTGCTGATAAAGGTTATTTAATTTCTGACAGGGCCTTTGCGGGTGCGGACACTTTAGCAACGAGCTATGCGTTATCAAAGGCATTGGAGAGAATTACGAAAGAGGAGCCAATAGATTTAATTATTTGCGGTCTGCATGCGATTGATGGGGATACTGGCCAGGTTGGCCCAGGAATAGCGAGGAGAATGGATATACCACCAATAACCAATGTAATAGAAGTATCAAGCTTTAATACTTCAGATAAAAAGGTTCTATTAAAAAGAAAAATTGCGAATGGACATCAATTAATTGAATCGCAATTTCCATGCCTATTAACAGTTGCGAAAGAGATTAATGACATTGAATATTCGCCCATGACTAATATGATTAAAGCTGCAAGGTACGAGCCCATTATTTGGACAGTAAATGATCTGGAGAATGTTGACAGATCTCAGCTTGGGCTAAAGGGATCTCCGACCATTGTAGGGAAAATGTTCACTCCTCCCCAACCTGAAGGCGGAAAAAGACTAGAAGGCAGTGCTGACGAACAAGTGAAGCAGCTAATTTCTTTACTAGAGGATAAAAAGGAATTACTCCTTGGATAGATGGTAGGCTAGTCGTTTATTACAATGTTATTTCTTGTCTATTTTCATTTTAGTGAACAATCGTTTTTAAGCTGCTATTATTCACTTTTTATACAAAGGAGAGGTCCCGATGTTTGAAGATTACCGTGGTGTTTGGGTCTTTATTGAGGTTAATGAGAGGGCAATCGAAGGAGTTTCATTGGAACTTTTGGGTGCAGGAAGAAGGCTTGCGGACAAATTAGAGGTTCCATTATCCGGGGTATTATTAGGTCATCATATTAAGGAACTATGCCCGGAAGTCATTTCCTATGGTGCAGACCAAGTATATATGATCGACAACCCCGTTTTAAGAGATTATCGAACAGAATCATATATGAAAGGAGTTATGCTTCTTGCAGAAAAATACAAGCCTGAAATTTTTCTTTATGGTGCTACTTCGAATGGAAAAGACCTTGCAAGCGCAGTTGCCACAGATTTAAGCACAGGCTTAACAGCAGATACAACGATGCTGGATGCGGATTTGGAAACACGATTGCTGGAGGCAAGCCGCCCAGCATTTGGCGGAAATATTATGGCAACAATTTTATGTAAGAAACATCGCCCTCAAATGGCTACTGTAAGACCTAAAGTCATGAAGGCACTCGATAAAGACGATAGCAGAGAAGGGAAGGTAATTGAAGAAGAAATTTCTTTAAGTGAAGAAGAAATGAGAACAAAGGTGCTAGAAATTGTGAAGGATGTCACAAAAAAGGTTCGCTTATCCGATGCTCATGTTGTGGTAGCTGGGGGAAAAGGGATGGGGGACCCTAAAGGATTTCAGCTTATTCATGAATTGGCTGAAACGATCGGTGCTAGCGTGGGTGGAACGAGAGATGTTGTAGAGGCAGGCTGGCTTCCTCATGAACAGCAAGTAGGGCAAACAGGAGAAACGATTACACCTAAAATTTACTTTGCAATTGGAATCTCAGGAGCTATTCAGCATATTGTTGGAATGAAAAATTCAGAGTTTATCATCGCCATTAATAAAGATCCAAATGCCCCAATATTTGATGTCGCCACTTATGGAATTGTTGGAGATGCCTTAGAAATTGTCCCAAAATTGATTAAGCAATTTAAAGAACTTCGAAAAGAGAAGGGCGGTGAAGTGAGCTATGTCTGAAAAATTTGATGTCATTGTAGTGGGAGCAGGCCCGGCTGGAACCTCCTGTGCCTATACTTGTGCAAAAAATGGGTTAAAGGTTTTACAGATTGAAAGAGGAGAATATCCTGGAAGCAAAAATGTGATGGGGGGCGTATTATACAGGAAACAGATGGAAGAAATAATTCCTGAATTCTGGAAGGAAGCACCATTGGAAAGACCTGTTATTGAACAGCGATTTTGGATGATGGATAAAGAATCAGCTGTCACCTTTGGCTATAAAGGGCTTGAATGGGGAGTCGAGCCATACAATAATTTCACAGTATTAAGGGCCCAATTTGATCAATGGTTTGCTAAGAAAGGGGTCGAGCAAGGGGTTTTACTCATTAATGAAACGGTTGTCCTAGAGTGTATCGTGGAAAATGGTAAGGTAATCGGGGTCAGAACGGATCGTCCAGATGGAGAGGTTTATGCCGATGTTGTCGTTTTAGCTGATGGAGTAAATTCACTGCTTGGCAAGCAACTTGGATTTCATAAGGAATTTAGGCCGGACGAAGTTGCCTTAACCGTGATGGAAGTAGTGAATCTAACGAAGGAAAAAATCAACGACCGTTTTAATTTAGAGGATAACCAAGGCTGTACGATCGAAATATTTGGTGACTCGACTAAGGGGAATCTTGGAACTGCGTTTATTTATACAAATAAGGAAAGCATCAATATTGGAGTTGGAACAACGCTATCCAGTATGATCAAGGCAAAACTCAAACCTTATGATCTATTAGATTATTTAAAAACTCACCCAATGGTTAGACCATTGATGGAAGGGGGAGAGTCTGCTGAATACTTAGCACATCTTATTCCAGAAGGAGGATTTCATTCTGTTCCAAAGGTAGCTGGAAATGGAGTGCTTGTAGTCGGAGATGCTGCCCAGCTTGTAAATGCGATCCACAGGGAAGGGTCTAATATGGCTATGAAGTCAGGGCAAATGGCGGCAGAGGCTATTATTGAAGCGAAAAAACGCAATGATTTCAGTGAATCAAGTTTAAATCATTATAGAGAGGCTTTACATGAGAGCTTTATTATGAAGGACTTGGAAAAATATAAAGATGCTACTCATGTTTTTGAGCATCATCCGCAATACTTTAAAGAGTATGTTCCTTTAATGAACCAGGCAGCAAGTAAATTCTTTACCGTTGACGGCACGTCTAAAAAGGATAAGCAAAAACAAATTATGAAAAGCTTTACTGGGGAAAGGGGCACTATCAAGGTTATTAAAGATATGTTTCGAGCATGGAAGGCGGTGAAATAATGTCAACGAAGAATATTGAAGAAAAACAATATCTCTTACGTTTTAAAGCTGATACGAAGTCCCATTTAACGGTAATGGACCATGATATTTGTATAACAAAATGCCCTGACAAAATTTGTACAGTTTTTTGCCCGGCGGAGGTCTATAAATGGGAAGGGCTCAGAATGCAGGTAGGCTACGAGGGCTGCCATGAATGCGGAAGCTGCAGAATAGGCTGTCCATATCAAAATATTAAATGGGAATATCCGAAGGGCGGGCATGGCATCGTATTTAGGCTGGCGTAAATTTTAGATCGCTAGATAAATTGAATGATAGATAGAGGATAGGGTCCCATCAGACGGTGCTTAAATTTAGCATCGTCTTAATTTTTTTGAAAAAAAAGTGGAGGCATAGCCTCCACTAAAAAGTACTCCAAATTATGAATTCCATTCATTAATCTTTTGATCAGAAGGCAGGAGAAGTGTTATCAATCCAAGCAATGGCAAGAAGCCTGTAAGAATCATCGTTTGAGTAATTCCGATTAAGTCGGCTAAATACCCGATTACCATCGAGCCAATAGCCCCCATGCCAAAAGCTAACCCAACTGTGAGTCCTGCCATTGTACCAATTTTTCCTGGAACTAATTCTTGAGCATATACGACCGTTACAGAAAAGCTTGACATTAAGATAAAGCCTGATAATGCAAGCAAGCAAAAAGCAATCACAGGCGGAACAAATGGAATTAATATAGTTAATGGAGCTGATATAGTCATAGATAAAAAGATAATCACCTTTTTGCCAAATCGATCAGCAAGTGGCCCACCGAAGAAAGTGCCAAGTGCTCCCGAAACGAGGAAGGCAAATAGAAAGATTTGCGCTTGCCTAATAGAGAAAGAGTAGTTTTCTATTGTGTAAAAGGCATAGTAATTTGTCATTCCTGAAACATACCATGAACGTGCAAAAATTAAAAACAGGACAAGAACGAGTGCAATTTTAACAGCTTTTGATAAACCTTTTTGCTCATGTATGGCCATTTTGCTCTGTTTCTTTATCAATGTTCTCTCTATGCGAAGTTTACTAGCATACCAAAAGGCTATATAAGTCAGCAGTCCTACTGCAACAGCTGCAACAGCTGTGAACCATGCTGCTCCAATTTGCCCGAGAGGAACTAAGATTAAAGCAGTAATTAGAGGTGCCATTGCCTGCCCGCTATTTCCGCCAACCTGATAAATAGATTGGGCAAGACCACGTCTAGGGCCTGCAGCCATGAAGGCAACCCTAGAACCTTCTGGATGAAAAACGGCTGAACCGAGACCAATGAAAATGACAGAAATGACGATAAACTCAAAGCTTTGTGCCAAAGCAAGCCCTAACACGCCAAACATGCTAGAGGTTAAACCTATTGGCAAAGCATAAGGCATTGGTTTCTTATCTGTAATCATCCCTACCGCAGGCTGTAATACAGAAGCAACAATATTTAAGGCAAAGCCAATGATTCCTAACTGGGTAAAGGTTAGCCCCATCGAATTTTCTAAAATTGGAAACATTGCAGGAATAATGGCTTGCAGTGAATCATTTAATAAATGACAGAGGCCTAAGATGATTAATATTTTGTAAGATGTTTCATTGCTATTTTGGAGGGTCTTGGTCGCTGCTGCGGTATTGCTCATGCTCAGGTCCCCTTTCTGAAAATATAATTTAGTAATCCTAAGTAATAATAATACATGATTATTATAGTTTACGAAATATATTTTATAATTTTCATAATATAGTACAATGTTAATAGGAATATTTTTATAATTATAATAGGATTTTACAAATTTTCTTTAGTTAGGAAATTTAGCTTGTGGGGGAGGAAATATGTGGAGAAGTCTGTAGAGGTGTTACACACAAAGGAAATCATGATTCACTTTTTGAAATCTTTTTCATTGGAAGATGAATATAAACTCTTAGGTGACTTTGAAAATTTCGTTTATGAAGTGTACAAAGAAGGTAAACCATATATTCTAAGAATTACTCACAGCTCGCATAGAGAGTTGGAAAATTTATATGCGGAAATTGAATGGGTTAATTATTTGTATCAACAAGGAATAAATGTTTCTACTGCATTCGAATCGATAAATGGTAAATTTGTTGAATTCATTTCAGCTGAAGACCAATCCGTTTTTTTTGGAAGTCTATTTTCCAAAGCAACTGGGAAACCAGTGAAAACGAAAGAGAATCCATTTAATAACGATCTTTTATCAGCTTGGGGGAAACAAATTGGTAAAATGCATACAGCTACAAAGAAGTATGTATCTTCCCCGCTAATTAAGAAGAGACCACACTGGTACGAAGATGAACTTCTAAATGTAGAAAAATATTTTCCTGCAACAGAGACAATTGCAAGACAAAACGCTATAGAATTATTAGAGAAAATAAAGTCTATTCCTGTAGACAGTGACAATTACGGACTCATACATACAGATATTCATGCTGGGAACTTTTTCTATGATGGCAGCAGTATTCATGTGTTCGATTTTGATGATTGCTGTTATCACTGGCTAGTGTCTGATATTGCCATTCCTCTTTATTATTCATGCCTGTCTAGCTTTACAGCTAAGGAAATCAATGAGCGTGAGGAGTTTGGCCGTTTATTTATAGACGCATTTTTGGCGGGATATAAAACAGAAAATAACCTTCCACACGGTTGGGAGGAGCAGATGCCGTTATTTCTTATGCTTCGGGATATTACATTGTATTCAGTTTTTAATAAAAAAATCGCACCAGAGGATCGCAATGAGCGTGTTATTAGATTAATGGATGAAATAAAATCTAGAATTGAACAAAAGAAAAGTATTGTCAATATTATTGATTAAGAGATGTAATGAAAAAAGAGCCAGTTGGCTCTTTTACTTTTTAAGGATTTCCTTCAACTCCATTTTGAATAGGCAGTATGACATCAACGACAGTTCCTTTATTTACTGTGCTAGAAATTTTTATTTCTCCATCAAATGAATGAAGGATTCTTTTGCAAACGACAAGCCCAAGTCCTGTGCCGAAATCCTTTGATGTATAGAAGGGCTGAAAGATTTTTTCAATATCTTCTTCACGTATTCCTATTCCTGTATCAGCAATTTGAATATGACATTCATCTTGCTCTCTGAATAACTTAATTGTTAAATGACCGCCCTTAGCCATTGATTCTAAGGCATTTTTGCTAATATTCAGCAGCACCTGCTTTAATTGGTCCTTCGTGCAATCAACAAGCAAAGGTGTTAATGGATGAGCCAGCTCGTATTTAACATTGTTTAAATTAGCCTCTGATAATATGAGCGGTTCCAGCTCCTTAAGGATGTTTCTTATATCCATAATTTCTGTTTTTTGGGCTGTCGGTTTACCAAGAATAAGAAATTCACTAACAATCTCATTTATCCGGCTTATTTCATCATTGATGACGGCAAAATAATATTGATCTTGAGAATTCGTATATTTTTCACTTAATAGCTGTACAAGTCCTTTAATTCCAGTAAGTGGGTTTCTGATTTCATGGGCAGTGCTTGCCGCTAGTGTTCCAACAAGCTCAAGTTTTTGAATCTCGTTCTCCTTTTTCTCACTTGCTGCCTGTCTTTTAAGCATTAAATATTTTATAAATAGGAATAAAATATGAAAAATAAATATAAATTGAAGTAAATCAATGGAGACGGTCTTAATGATATTTCCTTTCTCTCTTTGTGGTATTTCAACTTGGATACTCCATGGCAGCCTGTCAATAGAGAGGGTGATCGAGTTTTTTTCTGTAAATTCTGTTGCGGTAGAAGCAGTATTAATATCCATGATGACAGCACCAGTTGAAGAAATTACTGAAAGTCTTGTATCAGGAGTTAATAGCCTCATGATATTTTGTAAATAATCCACCCTTAAATGGGCGATGATTATAAAATCAATTTTCCCTTCTTCATTCAATACTGGCTTGCCTATTCCAATCACTTTCTTGCCATTTTTCAATACTTCATAATGATTTGAGATAATGATGTCTTTTGTCTCCAAAATTTCTTGTACATAATCATGATCGGATAGATTCATATTTGCAAGAAGTGAATTGGAGCCCGTAATCACCGTTCCACTTTCATCAAGTAAATATATACCTCCATATCTCGGTTCTTTACTGTGCATTTTTTTCAAAATTGATTCCAGCTTCAGTGGGGTTTCAATCGCCATCTCAGCGGTGAAAGATAAAGTATCAAGTGACGTTACTGTTTCAGCAATGAATTTATCCCAGCTTCTTTGGTGAATGGTGCCTGTCCAGATCGCTTGTTCCCTTCGTTCAGCATAATCACGATTTATCGTATCATATAAATTATAAAGGACACCAACGAGAATGGGGCAGATGACAATGACTACGTATAATAAAAAATTGCCTTTACGACTTTTCATCAATTTAGAACTCCGTCATTATAGTAATAGTTCAATTATATAGTATACCCTTATTTTGCAGAAGAGTTTTATCTCGGAAACCGAGGTAGAATGGCGAATAAATAAACGTCTTCCTTTAATAAAAATATACGAAAATTGACATAATCCAATTGTTTTCTTATAATTTACTTAGATTTCAAGATAATTATAAAGGATTGGATTAAAGTGAGTACTGAACAAAGTGAACAATCATTGAAATTATTTATCGTACTTTCAAGAGCCTACCGCTCACTCAGTGAAAATGTAAATAAACTAATTCAAACATACGGTCTAAACCCAACAGAATTTGCCGTCTTGGAGCTACTTTATCATAAAGGAGATCAGCCTCTGCAGCAAATAGGAGGAAAGATTCTTTTAGCAAGTGGAAGTATTACGTATGTTGTGGATAAGCTTGAGCAAAAGGGGTATTTAAGAAGGGCCGCATGTGCGAAAGACAGACGAGTTACGTATGGGCAAATTACGGAGAAGGGCAAGTCCTTTATTGAGGGGATTTTTCCAGACCATGAAAAGCATATACATGCTTTAATGTCCGAACTTTCTGAGGAAGAAAAGGATACAGCGATTAGCTTGTTGAAAAGGCTCGGACTATCAATCGGAAAAATGTAAAACGGTCCAAAAGGATCGTTTTTTTCTTTTCTAAATAGAGGGATTCATTCATATATGTAGAATTATAATAATGGTTTTGATAACAGAGGAAATAAGGGGGCATTTGAATTGAGTTTTGAAAATTATACATATACCCGTCCAAATTTAACGGAATTGAGCAAGAAATTTGATGATGCATTAGCAATTTTTAATCAGGCAATGTCGGCTGAAGAGCAAATTTTGGCAATGAAGAAAATTAATGAATTACGCAATGACATAGGAACTATGTTTAACCTTTGTTATATTCGCCATTCTGTTGATACAAATGATGAGTTCTATAAAGCGGAGCAGGACTATATGGATGAAATTCAACCAGAAGTGGAGGGTTTTGTAACTAAATACTACGAAGCTCTAGTCAAATCTGATTTCCGCAATGAATTAGAAGAGAAGTTTGGGTCTCAGCTTTTTGCATTAGCTGAAGCTCAATTAAAAGTATTTTCTCCAGAAATTGTTCCATTGCTGCAAAAGGAAAATAAACTATCTTCCGACTACACAAAATTAATCGCCTCTGCAAAGATTGATTTTGATGGAGAAGAGCGCACTCTTGCACAAATGGAACCATTTACACAGTCTATTGACCGTAATGTCCGAAAAACAGCAAGTGAAGCTCGCTTCGGTTTCTTAGCAGATAATGAGGAAGAGCTTGATCGTATTTTTGATGAATTAGTAAAGGTTAGAACAGAAATTGCCCACAAGCTTGGATATAATAATTTTGTAGAGTTAGCTTATTTACGAATGCAAAGAACGGATTATAATGCTGAGATGGTTGCTAAGTTTCGCGATCAAGTTAAGGAATTTATCGTTCCAATTGCAACAAAATTGAAGGAACGCCAAAGAGAACGAATTGGTGTTGATCAATTGAAGTATTATGATGAGGGCTTTAACTTTAAAACAGGTAATGCAGCACCAAAAGGGAGTCCAGAATGGATTATCGAAAATGGTCAAGCGATGTATGATGAGCTTTCAAAAGAAACAGGGGAGTTTTTCTCATATTTGAGAAAAGAGAACTTGATGGATCTTGTTGCAAAAAAGGGAAAAGCAGGGGGCGGATATTGCACATTTATTGAGAATTACAAGGCTCCATTTATTTTCTCGAATTTCAATGGGACTTCAGGCGATATTGATGTACTTACACATGAGGCAGGTCATGCATTCCAAGTTTATTCGAGCGGAAAATATGAAATTCCGGAATATTATTGGCCGACATATGAAGCATGTGAAATTCATTCCATGAGTATGGAATTCTTTACATGGCCATGGATGGATAAATTCTTTAAAGAGGATACCGATAAATATAAATTTGCCCACTTGAGCAGTGCTTTATTATTTCTTCCTTATGGTGTGGCTGTAGATGAGTTTCAGCATTGGGTATACGAAAACAATACTGCATCTCCAAAAGAGAGAAAGCAAGCTTGGAGAGAAATTGAGAAGAAATATATGCCGCATAAAGATTACGATGGCAATGAGTATTTAGAAAATGGCGGCTTTTGGCAACGACAGGCACATATTTATAATTCACCGTTTTACTATATTGATTATACACTTGCACAAATTTGTGCATTCCAGTTCTGGAAACGATCCAGGGAAGACCATGAAGGAGCTTGGAAGGATTATTTACATCTATGCAGTCTTGGAGGCAGCCAAGCCTTTACTAGTTTAGTATCAGAGGCAAATCTCACTTCACCATTCGAAGGTGGCTGTGTGGAATCTGTTGTTGGAGAAATTGAAAGCTGGTTAAATTCAATTGATGATAAGAGCTTATAATAGTTCGAGAGAATGACAAAAGGCCGGGAAATAACCGGCCTTTTGCTGTAACTATTCCTTCATTTTAATGATAATTTCATCATTTTCTAATACTGCCTGTAATTGATGTTCACCAGGCTGATCAATGATGAAATCAGCTAGCTTATCTTCAAGTTGATCCTGAATAACTCTTCTTAGAGGACGAGCTCCGAAAGCGGGATTATTGCCAAGCTCGGCAAGCTTTGATTTAGCATCATCGGAAACTGTAAGCTGAATGTTTTGTTCACTTAAATTATGATTTAATTCTTTGAGCATAATTTCAACAATGTCTAGCAAATGCTCTTTTTCAAGCGACTTAAACTCAATAATGTTATCAAAACGATTGAGGAATTCTGGTTTAAAGAACTGACCAAGAGTATCCAAAATACTTGCTTCCTTCATCGCTTCATTCGTACCAAACCCAACGTGAATCTCCCTGTGCTGTACACCAGCATTACTTGTCATAATAATGACAGAATCCTTAAAGCTTACGGTGCGTCCCTGACTATCAGTTAAACGTCCATCCTCAAGAATTTGGAGGAATAAATGCTGAACATCAGGATGTGCCTTTTCAATTTCATCAAGCAGGATAATGCTGTACGGATTTCGGCGTACTTTTTCTGTTAATTGTCCAGCCTCATCATGACCGATATAACCTGGAGGTGATCCGATAATTTTCGAAATACTATGCTTCTCCATATATTCACTCATATCAAGGCGAATCATTGCCTCTTTAGAACCAAACAGTTCCTCAGCGAGTGTTTTCGTTAATTCAGTCTTCCCGACACCTGTTGGTCCAACAAATAAGAAGGAACCTATTGGACGGTTTTTAGCTTTAAGTCCAGCACGGCTTCTGCGAATTGCCTTTGCTGCTTTTTGAACAGCTTCCACTTGACCGATTACTTTTTTGGAGAGGTTTGATTCCAAGTTTTTCATCAATACTTGTTCATCTTCCATTAACTTTCCGACTGGAATACCTGTTTTCTTCTCAATGATTTCTTGAATATGATGGATTTCAACAATAGGGCGCGATTCATGGTTATTTGTGTTTAATGTTTTTTCCAGCATCACTTCTTCATCTCGAAGCTTTGCAGCTGCCTCATAATTCTCTTCCTGTAAAGCCTTTTCCTTTTGTCTACCAATTTCCTTTAGCCGTTTTTCGATTTGCTCGAAAGGAGTAAAGTTTGAATTCAAATTGATTTTCGAACCGGCTTCATCCATTAAATCAATTGCTTTATCTGGTAGAAAGCGATCTTGAATATATCGGCTAGATAATGAAATACAAGCTTTCAAAGCTTCTTCTGAATATGAAACTTCATGGTAATCTTCATACTTTGATTTAAGTCCATTAAGAATTTCCATAGCTTCTTCAGCTGTTGGCTCTAGCACATATACCGGTTGAAAACGGCGCTCAAGAGCAGGATCCTTTTCGATCTGACGGTATTCCTTTAATGTGGTTGCACCGACTAATTGTAGTTCGCCTCTCGCAAGTGCGGGTTTTAGAATATTTCCTGCATCCATGGAGCCTTCAGCTGAACCGGCGCCAACTAGTAAATGAATTTCATCAATAAAGAGGATTATATTTTTCCTTTCCTGCAATTCATTAATAATCTGCTTCATTCTTTCTTCGAATTGTCCCCTAATGCCGGTATTAGCAACTAGTGAAGCAACATCCAGCAAGTAAACTTCCTTATTTAGAAGTTTTTTTGGAACCTTTCCTTCGGATATCATTGTAGCCAAGCCTTCAGCAATGGCAGTTTTTCCTACCCCAGGTTCACCAATTAAAACGGGGTTATTTTTATTTCTTCTGTTTAAAATTTCAATAACACGGTTAACTTCTTCATCTCTTCCAATCACCGGATCAATAAGTCCCGCTTTAGCTATCTGTGTTAGGTTTCTGCCGTATTGATCAATAAAACCGTTACGACTAGGCTCCCTTACATCTTTTTGTGCAGATGAGTGTTTTTGATTTTGAGCTGAATTTATGTTTTTGAACAGCTCATCAAACGGCAGCTGATTAAAGCCAGAAAATCCGCTAAAAGATGGGCCGAAGGAGGAACCAATCTTTGCTTTTTCATCCTGGTAGCAGCTTTGGCAGAGAATTAAGTTTGTTTCATTTCCGTTAACATTTACTTTAAATTGTACATTTGCTTCTTTCTCACGACATTTTTGACAAAGCATATGGAATACCCCCTAGTTTAATATTTGACTTTGACTATATTTGACCTTTGGCTTTATTATACTTTGACCTTCTTTGACTTTCAAGTGGAACATCTCGAATTTGGTTTAGTAATTTAATGGAAACTTAAATAATATACTTAGAATGCTCGTCTTAGTTTGTCCTCAGGCTCATATATTGAAGAGAAGGAGGAGATCTTGTGAAGACGAACTGGAGTGCAGCCTTTCAAATAGCTGCCGTGTATGTAGGGACTGTTGTTGGAGCAGGCTTTGCAACAGGGAGGGAAATTGTTGAGTTCTTTTCCCGTTTTGGTTTTATTGGATTAGTTTCAATTTTAATGAGTGGCTACATATTTATTTTTTTAGGATCAAAATTAATGAGGATAGCAGCACGTATTCAAGCAACTTCCTATGAAGAATTGAACGAATATTTATTTGGTAAATTCTTTGGATCGGCCATTAATATATTGATGCTTTTTATGTTGCTCGGGGTATGTGCAGTCATGCTATCTGGTGCAGGAGCAGTATTTGAAGAACAAATGGGATTGTCGAAGTATACAGGGATATTTGTAACGATTGGCCTTTCCATTGCAGTAATGGTTTTAGGTACGAAAGGTATATTTGCTGTTAATTCATTTGTTGTTCCGATGATGATAGGTTTTAGTTTTTTGTTAATGTTTCTTTCAATGAGACTTCCTAATTTTACGGAGCAAATTTTGTATATTCCTTTTGCAGAAGATGGGTGGAAAGCAGTAGTTGCTCCATTTTCATATGCTGCATTGAATTTAGGATTAGCACAGGCTGTTTTAGTTCCAATTGCGACTGAAATTAAAAATGACAAAACCATTAAATGGGGTGGAATACTTGGTGGAGGGGCATTGACCATTATCCTCATTTCAAGTCATTTGACATTAGTTATGCTGCCTCAGCTCGAATCTTACGATATTCCTATGGCAGTAATCATGAAAACCTTTGCCACTTCATTTTTTGGGATTTATGTACTTATTATTTATGGGGAAATTTTCACCTCAGTCATTGGGAATGTATTTGGC
>NZ_JBALPC010000258.1:0-1520 GCF_036965225.1 Bacillus sp. JJ1474
CTCCACTAAATTAGTTATTTTAAAAAGATGAAATATAGAACAAAGATTACAAAGAAGAAATACATAATAGGATGAATTTCTTTTATGCGTCCCTTTACAATCATTGTAATTGGATAAAAAATAAATCCAACGGCAATTCCGGTTGCAATACTATATGAAAGAGGCATCGCAATCATTGTTAAAAATGCAGGTACAGCTACTTCAAATCTGTTCCAATCAATTTTCCCTAGCGATGACACCATCAATACTCCGACAATAATAAGAGCAGGCGCAGTGACCGCTGGGGTAACAATCGCTAATAACGGAAAGAAGAAAATAGATATAATAAAAAATCCTGCAGTCACTAATGAAGCAAATCCCGTTCTTGCTCCTGCAGCCACTCCGGCTGATGATTCTATAAAAGAAGTAACGGTTGAAGTCCCAAATACAGAACCAGAAATGGTAGCAATCGAATCTGAAATTAGTGCTCTTCCTGCACGAGGAAGCTTATTATCCTTAACAAACCCTGCTTGGTTTGCAACAGCAACTAATGTCCCTGCATTATCAAAGAAATCAACGAATAAAAAAGTTAAAATAATACCAAGCATTGTTGTTGTATAGAAAGAACTGTCGCCAAATGAGCTAAAGAGTGCGCCAAACGTTGGTGCAAGACTTGGTGCTTTATCAACCACTTTTTCAGGTATGTCAATTAATTGAAAGATCATTCCTACAATTACGGTGATAATCATTCCATAAAATACACCGCCTTTAATCCCTCTTGACATAAAAATAACCGTTACTAGCAATCCGAATATTGCAAGCAGAGTATTTCCGTTCGTTAGATCACCTAACCCTACGAGCGTTGCATCACTATTTACAATAATACCAGCGTTTTGGAATCCAATAAATGTAATGAACAAGCCGATTCCGGCTCCAACTGCGTGTTTTAATTCAATCGGAATCGCGTTAATTAGTTTTTCGCGTAAGCCAGTAAGTGTTAAAAGAAGGAAGAAAACACCTGAAATAAAAACAGCTGCAAGCGCGTGTTGCCACGGGCTTCCGTTTACTAAAACAACTGTATAGGCAAAAAAGGCATTTAATCCAAGACCTGGTGCTAGAGCAAGTGGATACTTTCCTAATAGCCCCATAATGATGGAACCAACTGCAGCTGAAAGAGCTGTTGCTACAAATACCGCTCCGTGGTCCATTCGTAAAGCATCTGGAAAATCTGTTACATCCGCAAGAGTTAGAATGGCCGGATTAACAACTAATATATAAGCCATTGCTAAGAACGTGGTCATCCCACCTAAAAATTCACGGCGATAGTTTGTGCCCAGTTCTTCAAATCTGAAGTACTTTTTCACTTTATTTCCCCCTACAAATTTTTATTATAGTTTTACCGCAAGCAATAAAAAATACGCTCAGGTTAATACGAGAGCGCTCGACGACAAGTTACATGCAATAAATCGGGAAATATAAATGAACATGAAAACAGATTGAAAAAGCCCGAATAATTACACTTACCTCGTAGTCAAGCTATT
>NZ_JBALPC010000259.1:0-3502 GCF_036965225.1 Bacillus sp. JJ1474
CTTCTATTAATCTATAATTAAATATGAATGAACTTAATAGGAGGGAATTTAAATATGAAGAAAAAGTTAATTGTTCCTGTAGCCCTGTCGTCAGCGTTATTAATGGGCTCAATTCCAGTAAGCAGCGTTTTTGCTCTGCAAGTGAATTCGAATGCATATAGTAGTGTACAAGCTTCTAAGGAGTGGAATGAGAAGGCTAGTGTCCCTGTATTTGTGAAGGAACGGTTTTCGGAAAAATTTTCATCAAGTGATCCATCCAATGCATTAAATTATTTGAAAAAAAATGAAGCTAAAACGGGAATTAAAAACCCAGATAAAAACCTAAAAGTCAAAGGTGTACAAAAAGATGAACTTGGCATGACCCATGTTCGCTTTCAACAGTCAGTAAATGAAGTTAACATAGAAGGATCCGAACTTATTGTTCACTTCAATGAGAATAATGAGGTAGTTTCCGTTAACGGAAGGATTTATCAGAATATTGCTGATGATGAAGTGAGCACGACTGCCGCTTATAGCAGTGATGCTGCAACCAAAGTGGCATTATCCTCTGTTAATGCTCCTGAAGAATTGTCCTATGAGCCAACTACTGATCTAGTAATCTATCCTTTTGAAGGAGAAAATTACACAGCTTACAAAGTGAATGTAAACTTCATGGGAGATGAACCTGGGAACTGGTTTGTATTTGTGGATACAAACACAGGAAAGGTTATCGATAAGTATAATGGCTTAATGGATGCCAATGAAATGAAAACACAAAAGGGCTTTGGATTAGGTGTACATGGTAATCACAGGGAAATTCATATTTCTCAAGTGAGGGAGCCAGGTTCAGGAACGAAGTTTGCGTTAGCCGATTACGCTCATGAGAATCTTGAAGGAATTTTTACGTATGATGCTAAAAATGATAATAGTTCTAGCAATGATACCCTGTATATTGGGAATTCCGCTGCATTTATCGATGACTATGATCGGGCAGCTGTCGATGCACACTATAATTCCGAAAAGGTATATGAGTATTTTCTAAATGAACATGGCCGTAATTCCTTGGATGGGAAAGGAATGGCAATCATTTCAAGGGTTCACTATGGCAACAATTACAACAATGCATCCTGGAACGGGCGCTGGATGACCTATGGGGATGGGGACGGTGAGTTCTTTATTTCACTTTCAGCGGGTCTTGACGTGGCTGCCCACGAAATGACTCATGGTGTCATCACTCATTCGGCGAATTTAGTCTACCGCCATCAGCCTGGAGCATTAAACGAATCCTTCGCTGACATCTTTGGTGCACTAGTTGATGATGATGATTGGGAAATCGGCGAGGATATTATGGCACCGGCTGCTAAGGCTGACGGAGTAACGAGATTGCGCAGCTTAAGTGATCCAAACAGTGTAGTTGTCAGTAATCCGCAGAGAGCCGCGTATGGCAGCGGAGTCTATCCGGCTCATATGGATGAATATTATCACATGCCTACTAATGTAGATAATGGCGGAGTTCACGTTAACTCTTCCATTCCAAATCATGCTGCCTACTTGATTGGCCAGGATATTGGAAAGAAAAAATTAGGGCAAATATACTATCGTGCATTAACTGTATATTTAACTCCAAATTCAGAATTTAGCGATGCACGTCAGGCCATTTCTCAGTCTGCGATTGATATTTATGGTGAAGGCAGCGTGGAATTGGCAGCAGTTCATTCTGGGTTTGATGCTGTGGGAATATACTAAGTATACTAATTTCAAAAAGGCTAGGAACATTATCCTAGCCTTTTATGTCTTGCTAATATAACCCTGCACCTGATTACATCAAAACGATTAATATTTTTCTTTAAAGATTTTTCAATTATATGGCCCTTTTATAATAAAGACGCGTTCCTAAATAAACGCGCCCGATTGTGGAAGATAGCTTATGCTGAATTATGGAAGGAAATTCTTCTAAATAAGAGAATATTTATTTAATATCATTCTTTTTCTAATAAATAAAACAACAAACACCATAAATAGTAATGTCAACACTACATAAGTCAAATTTGAATATATATCCATATAACCCACAATTGTTTCCCATGATCCTCCAACTGCAGTTCCTATTTTAATGAGAACAACATTCAAAATTAAGTTCCTAATGTTAATACTAGAAATGTTCTAAAATTCAAATTTGCTTTTTTACAGGCATTCATTATCATTATCAAATGTTTCAATCCTGTAATAAATATTAAAAAAGAGCACATACTGTTTCTTTTTCATAGGATTAACTTTATAATGCGCACTAGATGATTTTTTTAGGGAAAATTATACTTCTAGCTTAAGGAAGGAGATCGATTATGAAAAAAATGATGTTTACATTAATAACCGGTCTAATGGCAGTTGTTTTAGTGGCATGCGGAGGAAATGAAGAAAGTACAGAAGCTAAAAATGATGATAAAGCAAAAACAGTGGAAACCGATCAGCAGAAGGAACAGCAAAAGCTAATGAAAGAAATGCAAAAGAAATTAGAAGCACAGCAAATAGATGAAAAGAAAACTGTTGCCATAGTGAATGATAAAGAAATTTTAGGAAGCGAGTATAATACCGCTTTAGCATCTATACAAGGACAAATGCAGCAAATGGGACAAGATCCGACTTCTAAAGAAGCTGCAGAGCAAGCGAAAAACCAAACAATTGACAGCTTAGTCGGACAAACTCTTCTTCTTCAAGAGGTAGATAAAAAAAGCTATAAAGTTTCAGAGGCAGATATTAATAAGCAGCTGGACGAAATAAAAAAACAGTTTAAAACAGAAAAAGAATTCGAAGCCGCTCTTAAAAAATCCGGCATGGATATGAAAACACTTGAAACTCAAATAGCTGACGGTATTAAACTTAAACAGTACATTGAGAAAGAAGTGCCAGCTGGTGAAATAACCGATGAAGAAATTCAAAAAACGTTTGATCAATATGCGGAACAAGGAAAGAGTACTGGACAAGAAGTTCCAAAGCTTGAAGAAGTAAAACCACAAATCGAACAATCTCTTCAACAGCAAAAACAGCAAGAAAAACTCGCTCAGCAGGTTGAAGAGCTAAAGAAAAATGCGAAGATTGATATTAAGATTTAAGATGTTACACACATAATGAACAGCTCAAGGGGCTGTTGACAAATGCCCCTTCAAACGAAAAAGAAGATGGATCCCTACAAAATGTAGTGTTCATCTTCTTTTTTATCCACTATATTCTGTGTCTATAAATGAGGCTTTTTAGTTTGATCAACAGCCCAATCTTTTTTCAAAATAGATTCCTCTTTTGTGCTGTAGAATATGGGATTGTTAATGATTTTTTGATTAAACTTTATTTTAAAGCTACAGTTATCTATCTGGTGTTTACTCATTCATTATTCCATAAAAAAGGGGCTTACCTTGTTTCCTTAAAGCTCCCGATTGCGGAAGATTTCTTTTACCGACTAAACCATGTCTTTTAAAAAACTTGATATAATAATTGTTAATGAAATATTTAAATAGGAGTATACCTATGG
>NZ_JBALPC010000260.1:0-2913 GCF_036965225.1 Bacillus sp. JJ1474
TGGACAGGTTTTCGGTATTTTGATAGAAGCTGTCCATGAAATCGAGTTTGCTGGAAAGGATATTGAGATTTCGATAAAAGCTGTCCAATATAGATAGTTTGCTGTTCAGACTTTCGATATTTTGATAGAAGTTGTCCAAGAAAGTGAATTTGCTAGACAGGTTTTCGGTCAGGCAAAGATAGCACAGAAAGGAAAAGTCCCCATGATTATATTAGAACATGTTTCAAAATCCTTTGACTCGAAAAAAGGGATTGTAAAAGCAGTTAAAGATGTGAATCTTCATGTGAAAAAAGGTGAAATTCATGGGGTGATCGGCTATAGCGGTGCTGGAAAAAGCACATTGATACGATGTGTGAATTTATTAGAGAAACCTACAAGCGGAAAAGTATTTATTGGCGGCAAAGAAGCTACTTCTTTGCCGTTAAACCAATTACGCGATGTTCGAAAAAGAATCGGCATGATTTTCCAAGGATTCAATCTCTTAAAAACAGCTACCGTTTATGACAATATTGCCATCCCCCTTAAATTATTGGGTTACAGCAAAACGGAAACAAATGAACGTGTGATTAAATATTTGGATATCGTTGGACTTGCTGATAAACATCAATCGTTTCCGAGCCAACTTTCCGGCGGGCAAAAGCAGCGGGTTGCGATTGCGCGAGCACTTGCTCAGGAGCCCGAAGTGTTACTTAGTGATGAAGCAACGAGTGCCCTTGATCCAGAGACGACAGATTCAATTCTCGATTTGCTTTTAAAAATTAATCGAGAACTAGGTATCACAATTTTGTTGATTACCCACGAAATGAATGTCATCCAAAAGATCTGTGACCATGTATCTGTTATGGAAAATGGTGAAATTGTGGAACAAGGCACGACAATCGATTTATTTACAAACCCACAAAACAAGACAACTACGAAGTTTTTAAATACAATCAGTCAGAGGAAGCTGTCACCTTCTTTAATCAGTCAGCTTAATGTAACCGGCAAGGTTTCCCGTCTCACTTTTGTCGGAGAAAGTACGGGGCAACCGCTTTTGGCTAAAGTAAGTCAGCAATTTAAAGTTCAGCCCAATATTTTGACCGCGAATATTCTTGAATTGAAAAATGGTATTGTCGGCAATATTGTTGTTCATCTTATTGGCGAAGTGCAAGATGTCGATCAAGCATTAAAATATTTACAAAATCAAGGTGTTGGCATCGAAGAATTGGAGGGATAACGATATGTATGAATTTACTGATAAATGGTTTCCTATTATCTGGAAGTCTGTGCTGGAAACCTTCCAAATGGTTGGCATCTCCATGATATTTGCAATCATAATCGGTATACCTCTTGGGGTTTTACTCGTTTTAACACGACCTGGCCAAGCTTGGCAAAATCAATGGATCTATCAAATATTGAATCTAGTAATCAATATCTTACGCTCCGTTCCATTTATTATATTATTAATTTTTATTTTTCCATTTACAAAACTAATTGTTGGGACAACGATCGGAGTTACAGGCGCCATCGTTCCGCTTGTCATTTACACGGCTCCTTATCTCGCAAGATTAGTAGAATCATCTCTTCTTGCCGTGGATAATGGCGTTTTGGAAGCTTATAAAGCGATGGGAATTAAAACAAGACAAATTATTTGGCATGTATTACTCCGTGAAGCAAGACCTTCCCTTGTCCTCGCTTTAACTATAACCATTGTCAGCTTGATTGGTGCCACAGCCATGGCGGGACTTGTCGGAGCAGGCGGCCTCGGAGATCTTGCTTACCGCTATGGACATTTACGCTACGAAGAAAGTGTCATGTATGCAACTGTATTAATCCTGATTATCCTTGTACAATGCTGTCAGTCAATTGGGAATCGTATATCAGATCGTTTAAAGAAAGATTGATTGGAGGGGTTATAAATGTCAAATGAACTTTATATAGAAAAGGATGGGGCGATTGCTTCCCTCATTATTAACCGTCCTCAAAAAAAGAATTCATTCACTCTTGCCATGTTTCAAAAGCTTGGCGAACTATTGGATGAGTTGGAACAAGATTCCAGTGTGAAGGTGCTGATTATTCGTGGTGTTGATGAAACAGCCTTTTCAGCGGGTGCTGATATTAGTGAGTTTACGGAAGTCCGTCTCCATGGAAAGCAGGCAAAGGACTATAATGATTACGCCCTTGAATCCATAGGAAAACTATATCGTTTTTCAAAGCCAACCATTGCCTTGATTAAAACTCTGGCAATCGGAGGCGGGCTTGAACTTGCAAATTCATGTGATTTCCGATTTGCCACATCTTGCAGTAAGGTCGGAATTACAGCGGCAAATATTGGCATCGTCTACAACTTAGCTAGTACAAAAAGGCTTTATAATTTGATTGGCCCTGCAAAGACGAAAGAGCTGTTATATACAGCAAAGCTGATCAGTGCAGAAGAAGGCCAAGAAATTGGTTTAATTGATTATGTTTTTCCAATCGAAGAAATTGAAGAAAAATGCCTTGATTTTGCCAAACGAATTACGTTGAAATCATCTGTTGCCAACGCTGGCATTAAGAAAGTGATCCAAGCCATCATAGATGGAGAGAACGATGAAAGTGAATATATTGAAAACGTCATTTTAGAGTCATATAGTTCGGATGACTACTTAGAAGGCATTCAGGCATTTTTGGAAAAAAGAAAACCGAACTTCTCGTGAAAGAAAAGGAGCCTTACATCATGATTCAAGCATTAGAAGGAATGAAAGTCATTGACCTATCACAAGTATTGGCAGGTCCATATTGTACGATGGTACTTGGTGATATGGGTGCCGATGTCATCAAAATTGAGAAATACCCTAATGGTGATGACACCCGGTTAATGGGTGCTACTATTAACGAAGAAAGTTTTATGTATATGATGGTCAATCGTAATAAGCGCGGAATGTGTCTCAATTT
>NZ_JBALPC010000261.1:0-5890 GCF_036965225.1 Bacillus sp. JJ1474
CCCAATAATGGTACCTAAGATTAATCCAATAATAATAAGAGCCCATAGAGGTAATTTTTTAAATCCTGATTTTTTCTTATGTTCCATATAAAAGAGCCTCCTTTACAAATTTTTTTTACTTTTACTTATACTTATTTCAATAATCTTCTCTACTAAATAGAGAAGATTACTTTACGATGATTTTGAGAAAAACATAGAATCATACGCATATAACGCTGGTGAACCTCCAGTATGAAGAAAGAGGACTTGATCATCGTTTTTAAAAAATCCATTTCGTATCAGATCAATCAAACCAGCAGCCACTTTACCTGTATATACGGGATCAAGCAAAATACCTTCATGCTCTGCAAATAATTTTATTGCTTCGATCATCCCAGGTGTAGGAAGGGAATACCCTTGGCCAACATATTGATCATAACAATTAATGAGTTCTTTCGGGACATCACTTGTTATACCGACATACTTTGCAGTTTTTTGTACTAGGCGATAAACAAGTTCTTCTTGCTCGTCCTTTTTTCGACTGACATTCATACCGATAATTGGGGTAGGTGTATTTGTGCCATAAAACCCTGTTACAAGGCCAGCGTGTGTTCCTGCACTGCCACTTGCGGTAACAATATAGTCTAAGTTTAGCCCCATATCGAATGTTTGTTTTAATAACTCCTGTGCACAAGCCACATAGCCTGTTGCACCAACCTCATTTGATCCGCCTCCAGGGATTATGTAGGCTTTCCTTCCTTCCATAGCTAATTTATTTTGAACTTCCTCCATCGCTTCCATCATATTTGTTCCGCGCGAAACTACACTAATCCCATCTGCACCTAATAATTTAAATAAAAAATTATTGCCATTAGCGTCTGGTGAATAACTATTAGGGACTCGTTCTTCAAGTACAAGATGGCACTGGAGCTGCTCTTTAACCGCCGCGGCAAGAGTAAGTCGACAATGATTTGATTGTACAGCTCCGCAGGTAATTAACGTGTCAGCCCCCTGCTCAAGGGCGTCGGCAACAAGAAATTCCAATTTTCTTGTTTTATTACCTCCAGCGGCTAATCCAAGTAAATCATCTCGTTTCACATAAATTGTTGGACCACCTAAGGCTTTTGAAAGATTAGAAAGCTTTTCAATAGGAGTAACGTATTCGGTATATCGTTTTCGTGGAAAGCGGGCTAAATCCATTTTTGAAATCCTCCTTTTTTTCATTAGTATTAATATTTCTAATATTCATACTAATGTGTTAAGCTTAGTTAGTAAAACGAATTTTTTTAATAACGATTATAAGTTTTTCTAATGGAAAGGGGGGAGATGAAGGTGGACCATCAGTTAAACATCTTTTTAACTGTTGCTGAACAGCACAGTTTCTCTAAAACTGCCGATAAACTATACATCACGCAATCAGCTGTTAGTCAGGCGATAAAATCCCTAGAAAAAAAGTTTGGCATTGAGCTTTTGGAGCGTAGCAACAAATATATTGGGTTAACTAAAGCTGGAAAAATTTTATATTATCATGGGAAAGAAATTATGGAGCAATATGCACTTGTGGACAAATTCATACATGAAATACAAACGACAGCAAGTGGTGCATTATGGATTGGAGCAAGCTACACGTTCGGCGAATACTCACTTCCAAAAGTTATGAATGAGTTTAAAGCCAATTATCCAAATATTAAACCAAAAATAACGATTAAAAACACACATCGTATCATTGAACAACTACTTCGGCGCGAATTAGATATTGGAATTATTAATGGTCGAATTCAACATCCTAACCTACTAATCAAACCCTTTGCCGTAGACGAAATGGTTGTGATTGTCCCCTACAATCATCCATTGGGATGTAAGAAAGCAGTTACTGCAGAAGAACTGAAATTTGAAACATGGGTAATTCGCGAATCTGGCTCTGGTACTCGGGAAGTTACGGACCATATGTTTCATCAGACTGGAATTGAGCCTAAAGAAATAATGGAATTTGGCAGCCTCCAAATTATTAAGGAGTCTGTGGAGGTTGGTTTAGGGATTTCCTATATTTCTAAAGGGGCGATTAGAAAGGAATTAGCATTAGGAACGCTTCGAGCATTAAACATTAAAGGATTTGATTCAACACAACACTTCTTTTACGCGACTAGAGACACACAAATTCAAACTAAAGCTGCTGAATTATTTATTCATTTCCTTGAAAAATCACATGGGGAATTTTAAGCATTTTTTCAATTTATCAGAGGGAGAGTTATTAATAGAAAATCAAATCAATAAATTAGGAGTGTCTAAATGGAGAGCATATTTCAGGTAGGGAATTTGAAGTCAAACGGCCATTATGCGCTAGCAACGATTCATAATGATGTCGTTTACGTATCTGGCCAATTTGCCATTGACCCCATAACTCAACAAAAGAAATTTGGTACAATTGAAGATGAAACGCTGCAAGCACTGAAAAACATTGAGTATATTTTAAATGAGGCAGGCAGCCAAAAGAATCAAATTTTGCGGATGACACTTTATATTCCGGATATACAATTATGGGATCGTGTTGACCGTGTCTACAAAGAATTCTTCGGAAACCATAAACCAGCACGATCCGTTGTACCAACAAATGAGCTGCATTTTGGTTTTAAAATAGAAATTGAAGCTATTGCATATATTTAAGTTATGAATCTATTAATCTTAATAGTTTCATTTTGACAAAAAGGGGTGAAAAACAATTAAGGAACAATATGTGTGTTATTCATGTGAAACTAAATATAATGTGACAGAAAATATATGGAAGTGCAAATGTGGAGGGATGTTAGACTTAATAAAAGAAAGGATTACCATTGATATATTAAAGTTGCGAGAAAAACCCGCAACGATGTGGCGGTACATAGATGCTATGCCATTTAAAAATAACTCTGGCATATGGCAAGCAGTTACATTGGGGGAAGGATATACTCCGTTAATTATATTAGATCAATCAGAGCCGAATAGCTTTGTCAAAGTAGACTATATGATGCCTACTTTGTCTTTTAAAGATCGTGGTGCAGCAGTATTAATTGCTAAAGCAAAAGAAATAGGTGTTACGAAAGTCATTGCCGATAGTAGTGGGAACGCAGGAACTTCGATTGCGGCATATGCCTCACGTGCTGGTATAGCTTGTGATATTTTCCTCAGAGAAGGAACATCCCCGAAAAAAATTGCACAGGTTAAAGCGCATGGTGCAAACGTTCGGGCAATCAATGGTACACGGGAAGAGGTAGCTAAAGCTGCGCAAAAAGCAGTAAATGAAGAGAATGTATTCTATGCAAGTCATGTGTATAACCCCTTTTTTTATGAGGGAACCAAAACATATGCTTATGAAATTTGGGAACAGATGAAATGTGTACCTGATGCCCTTATTATTCCTGTTGGAAATGGTACTTTGTTGTTAGGCGCCTATTATGGATTCAAGGAATTACTAGAGAATGGGCTTATATCGAAAATGCCGAAGTTAATTGCGATTCAAGCAGAAAATTGTGCACCACTAGTAAAAGTATTTATGAATAATGAAACGTTTGAACCTGTCCAAAATAACGGCACAATAGCGGAAGGGATTGCAATAGCAGCACCAGCACGTTCAGTTCAAATTTTAGAAGCAATTCGTGCTACGAATGGAGAAATGATAACAACAACCGAAGAAGAAATTGTACAAGCACGTATTACATTAGCAAGGAAAGGTTTTTATGTAGAACCGACAACTGCTGCGAACTACGCTGGATACTTAAAATACAATCATTCGCCCGCTGAAACGATTATTATTCCTTTATGCGGAGCAGGAATTAAGTCTAATTAACCGAATATTTTGATTGGAAGCCGGAAGTCTTGTGGAGATTGAAACTATAGCAGCCATAAAGGAGAGAGATAAATGAAATATTTCGAGTTAGAAACACCAGCACTTTTAATTGATAGAAAAATAATGATGGATAATCTTTATTCAATGCAAAATTATGCTGATGAATACAAAGTGAACTTACGACCGCATACGAAAACTCATAAAATACCTAAGCTGGCCCAATTACAAGAGGAGTTAGGAGCTGTAGGTATTACGGTAGCAAAAGTAGGGGAAGCCGAGGTAATGGCTGAAAGCGGTTTAAAGAACATTTTTATTGCCAATGAGATTGTCGGTAAATCAAAAATTGAACGAATTAGAAAACTATCTGAGAACATTGACATCTCTTTTGGCATCGATAATATCTATCAAGTAAATGAAATTGAAGAGGTTTTCGAAGGAGCAAAGAAAAAAGCTCAAGTTCTTGTAGAAATTGAGGTTGGAGAGGAACGCTCCGGGATTATTGAAGAAAATGATTTTCGTATTTTATTAGAAGCTGTTAAAGGGTGTAAAAATGTTGAATTTAAAGGTGTTTTTTCTCATGATGGACATACTTATAAGGCAGAAAATATAGAAGAATGCAGAGAGCTCTATGTTGCAAGTGTAAAAAGAACATTGTATTTTGCGGAAATAGCAGAAGAGATGGGCCTCAAACCAAAAGTCGTAAGTATCGGTTCTACTCCACCTTTCATACTGAAATTTGAAATACCAAAAGGTGTCACGGAAATTAGACCAGGGACTTATATCTTTATGGATTCCTCCCAGGCAAATGTAATCGGTACGTATGACCAATGCGCTGCATCAGTTCTTACGACAATCATTAGTAAGCCAACTAAGGAACGAGTTATTACAGACGTAGGAGCGAAAGGAATTACAGCTCAAACTAGAAGTAAAGGACTTACAAAAACAAAAGGTCTTGGTCTTATTAAAGAATTTGATGATGTCCATATTTTTGGTGTTTTTGACGAACATGCTATCATTTACAATGAGGATTTCAGCAACCAAGTGAATGTAGGAGATAAAGTGCAAATCATCCCTAACCATATTTGCCCGGTTTGTAATTTATATGAAAAAGCCTTTCTAATTTCGGAAGATGAAATCGTGGAAGAGTTATTGGTAGAATGTAGGGGGAAATTGCAATAAATCAATCTTCTCCTATATAGATTAAAAGAAAGGGTTAGCTATTCATAGTTTATTTGTGAATGGCTAACCCTTTTGTTTTGCTTTACAAATAAGATAATTTGGTGCATTACGAGGACTCCATTACTTATTTTGAAAGTAACCGCTAATTCCTGATAAAATAAACAAAACAATCATGAGGTGATCTATATGTGCGGCCGTTTCACATTAACAGCTTCTTTCGAGCAAATTATTGACCGGTTTGATATCGAACAATTTATTGAAGAAGATTTATTTTCTCCAAATTACAATGTGGCTCCTTCACAATCTGTTTTATCGGTCATCAATGATGGCAGTAAAAACAGATTAGGTTTTTTAAGATGGGGCTTAATCCCCTCCTGGGCAAAAGACGAGAAAATTGGCTACAAACTGATTAATGCAAGGGCTGAAACGTTAAATGAGAAACCTAGCTTTCGCCATGCATACAAGAATAGACGCTGTTTAGTCATTGCTGACAGCTTCTATGAATGGAAGCGGCATGATGATAATACGAAGACTCCGATACGGATAAAACTGAAGTCGGATCAGCTATTTGCGATGGCTGGTTTATGGGAACAATGGAAATCTCCACAAGGGAAATCGGTATTCACCTGCTCTGTGATCACGACAACACCCAATGATCTCGTAAAAGACATTCATGATCGTATGCCAGTTATTTTAAAGCCGGAAGATGAAAAAAATTGGCTGGATCGAACAATCACTGATACAGCTTATTTAGATCAATTCCTTAAGCCGCTTGATAAGGAACTGATGGAGACATATGAAGTATCTTCACTCGTCAATTCGCCAAAGAATAATTCAGTGGAATTGATTCAGAGAATATGTTAGGAAGTTTTTATTTTTATTTATTGTAATTCTAAATGTTTTTTTAAT
>NZ_JBALPC010000262.1:0-2081 GCF_036965225.1 Bacillus sp. JJ1474
CTTCCACTATATATACATCGTATTTTTCGGCTAACTCAACAATTTTTTTCTTTTCGCTATTCGTGTAACAATGTCCAAGTGGATTGTGAAATCTCGGAACAATATAGAAAAATTTTATATCATTATTTCGAAAAATATATTCAAGACGATCAAGGTCAATTCCTTCCATCGATAACTCAATTCCCAACGTAGTAGTTTGGTGCAGATTGATGGACTCAATAAATCCGAAATAAGTAGGCTGTTCAATTAGAATATTGTTTTTTCCATTTGGAAAGGGCATAGAAACAAATAAGTTTAGGGCTTGCTGTGAGCCAGATACAACGACTAATCTTTCGGGTTTAGTGAACACTTGTAAATTCTGCAAATATTTCACTAACTGTACTCGTAATGAGTAAGATCCTTGTTGATCAGAGTATGTAAAAAGCTCTTCTTTATATTGTTCAATTGCTTGATTCATGCAATGTTGAAATTCAAGATAAGGCATAACATTCTTATCTGGACCAGCAGACAAGAAGTCAATCACCTCATTTTCATTCATCGCATTTTGAAATTCATTCACAACAAAGTAACCACTTTTAGGAACAGAATAAATTAAATGCTCTTTTTCTAATTCTTCGTATGCTTTAATGACCGTATTTTTGCTGCATGAAAAATGCTCAGACAGCTGACGAACAGAAGGGAGTTTACTTCCTGCAATAAGGATCCTATCTGCTAGCCGATGCTTAATCTCTTCCATTATCTCTATATATTTGGCACTCATACATGTATCCTCCTTTAACTGTCATGGTACAGATGGCTAAAAGAATGGTTTATTTTTTTCTGTGCACCTTTTATTATGTTGATTATAACAGAATTATTTTCTTAAGAATCAGAAAATGGTACAGACGTGATTGTATTATAACGATGGGGGTTGGGATAAGATGCAGAGAGTATCCAGAGAGAAATTCGGATTATTGTTGGGATTAGTAGGGGTCATTTGTTTTAGCTTAACACTTCCTTCTACAAGTATTGCAGTAGAATATTTTGGGGCTACGATCGTTGGCTTGGGAAGAACAGTTGTTGCCTCAATTTTAGTAGCAGTGGTTTTGATTGTTCGAAAAGAAAAACTGCCTTCAGGGCGCCAATTCAAAAGTCTACTTATTGTTGCTGCTGGTGCAGTTTTAGGATTTCCTCTTCTTACTTCTTGGGCAATGAAATCCTTGCCTGTTTCTCATGGAGCAGTGGAATTAGCCTTGTTACCATTAGCAACAGCCGGATTTGCTATGGTTAGAGCAAGGGAAATTCCTTCTCTCAAATTCTGGATTTCAAGTGCAATTGGCTCTATAGCTGTTATTATGTATGCACTTCACCTTGGATTCGGTCAATTACAAGTTGCCGATTTCGCTTTACTAGCAGCAGTGCTTATACTTGGGCTTAGTTACGCAGAAGGTGGGAAACTAGCAAAAGAATTAGGCAGCTGGCAAGTGATTGCTTGGGCCATTTTAATCGGTGCGCCATTTTTTATTATTCCAGTTGGGCTAAACCTTACTACAAAAATGCTTCATGCCCCAATACAAGCTTGGGTTAGTTTTATATATCTCGCAGTGGTTAGTCAATTTTTAGCATATGTTGCTTGGTATGGCGGAATGGCTATGGGGGGAATAGCAAGAGTTAGTCAGGTTCAATACTTACAACCATTTTTAATGATTCTATTTGCTGCAGTATTTCTAGATGAATCTATCACATTTTTCACTCTTGTAATGGCCGTAATAGTTGTATTTTCCGTTATTATCGGTAAGAATACTGCCGTAAGAAAGGTTCAACCCATATCACAGGATGCTTTACCGCAATCAGGTAAAACACATAATTCAAAATCAATTAATTAGCTAGATTACTATAGGTGCTAATATCAGTGCAGCTGCCATATTTAAACTTACATCTGGTTATTTTTGAAAATGGGAGAGCTGTTGGTTTCAGGATTTCGGACACTTTACGTATGCAAGATGTTTATAAGTCTATGCTTGTTAGTTTGTTGAATAAGGTAGTACTGACTTTTTTCAGTCTTTGATGGAAAACTAACAATATCTTTAACAGTACAAAAT
>NZ_JBALPC010000263.1:0-4316 GCF_036965225.1 Bacillus sp. JJ1474
AAGTACAACCTTTCACAAAAACCATATATATACTATCATTACTATAAGTATTCTTTCTTAATATTCTTCTTCCATTAAAAGGCCCTTTTCATGTAGAAAGACGCTTTCCTTTTTTCAGAAAAGCGCCCTTTAATTGAAGATTGTGTAGCAATAATTTCAGCTAAATAGTAGCATCTAATATTACACAAGAGCACTAGTTTATATATATACAATCCTTAATAAATTTAACTAAAGTTGAACGCCTATTATACTTTTTAATTGATGTGCATTGTTTTATAAGATTATTATTTTAGGTCCTTGTGGTAAACGGTATACCTAAAAAAATTGGGCTGCCCACACTATAGACTGTCGACCAACTTGCTGCTTGTAACCCCATTTGTAAAAACCAGTCCAGTAACTCAACTTGTACCCCAGATGAAGGTGCTGTGACTCCTATGGTTGCATCTCTTTCTAAAAACGGGTATTTAATCATATGTATCCCTCTTAACTTTTACATTATTTTACCAAATGAAATTTAGTCGAACAATAACTATTTTCTACTTAAACTAAACTTATTCCTTTTAATGGAAAATTTAAAAATATTTAATGGGAATACACTTGTGATATAATATTTAGTAAATCATAAATTAAATTACGCAATTTTGCGGTAGAGGTTCTAGCACCCCTCTTTAAAAAAACTAAGAAGAAGCAGTCCTTCATCTTGGGTACTGTTTTTTTTCTTTTGAAAGGAAGTTTTTTATGTTAAAGGATGAAAAAGCGATAGTGGTTTTTAGCGGTGGACAAGATAGTACAACGTGTTTGTTTTGGGCTTTAAAAACCTTTAAAGAAGTTGAAGTTGTAACTTTTAATTATAATCAAAGGCATAAAGAAGAAATTGAGTGTGCAAAAAATATTGCAAAAGAGTTAAATGTTAGACATCATTTGTTAGATATGCAACTTCTAAATCAACTGGCTCCTAATGCATTAACAAGAGATGATTTTGAAATAAAAGAGGGAGAAGATGGAGAGTTACCTTCGACTTTCGTTCCGGGACGTAATTTGATCTTCCTATCCTTCGCTGCAATTTTAGCAAATCAAGTGAATGCAAAGCACATAATTACCGGTGTGTGTGAAACTGACTTTAGTGGATATCCAGATTGTAGAGATGCTTTTATTAAATCTCTAAATGTATCCATTAATTTATCAATGGACAAGCAGTTTGTTATCCATACTCCGTTAATGTGGTTAGATAAGGCAGAAACATGGAAACTTGCTGATGAATTAAATGCACTTGATTATGTTCGTAAGAAAACCTTAACTTGTTACGAAGGAGTAATAAGTGACGGTTGTGGGTATTGCCCAGCATGTAAGCTAAGAAAGCGTGGGTTAGAAAAATATATTAGATCAAAAGAAGGAGCGGAGGTATAATGGGGAACGACTTTTTTGGTTTTAAAATAGTGGAAAATCTACAAAAAATGGACCAAGATATTAAAAGAAGTGAACTAAAATACCATAGTAAACGCGTACTTGTAAGTAAGGAATTTACGTTTGATGCAGCACATCATCTCCATTGTTATGAAGGAAAGTGTAAGAATCTTCACGGGCACACCTATAAAGTTGTGTTTGGTATAAGTGGTTTTATTGATGAAATTGGTCTGGCAATTGATTTTGGTGACATCAAAGAGATATGGAAACAGGAAATTGAAATCTACCTTGATCATCGATATCTTAATGAAACCTTACCAAAAATGAATACAACAGCAGAAAATATGGTTGTTTGGATTTATGAGAAAATGATGGAGTCTTTGAATAAAAGGTCAGAGAAATATAATGATGTTAGATTAGAATCTGTTCGTTTATATGAAACACCTACTAGTTACTCAGAGGTAAGACGGGAGTGGATGGAAGTTGAGTAAAGTTCCGGTAATGGAAATATTTGGTCCTACCATTCAAGGGGAAGGGATGGTTATTGGCCAAAAGACCATGTTTGTTAGAACAGCTGGCTGTGATTACTCATGTTCATGGTGTGATTCTGCGTTTACTTGGGACGGATCTGGTAAAGATTTAATTAGACAAATGGATGCAGAAGAAATTTGGCAAGAACTAAAATCAATAGGCGGTGACGGTTTCTCATTTGTAACAATATCTGGTGGAAATCCCGCACTATTAAAAAACCTTGATTACCTAATAGATTTATTAAAAGCAAATAATATAAAAGTAGCTTTGGAAACACAGGGTAGCAAGTGGCAGGATTGGTTTTTAAAAATCAATGAATTAACGCTTTCTCCTAAACCACCCAGTTCTAAGATGGTAACAGACTTCGATGCACTTGATATGATAATTAATAACCTTAAGGAAACCGACCCTGCGCAAAATACTAGTTTAAAAGTAGTTGTATTTGATGATCAAGATTACGACTATGCAAAAAAGGTGCATTGTCGTTATCCTGACATCCCATTCTTCTTACAAGTAGGAAATGACGATAATCAAACAACAAACAATCAACAACTAATTTCCCAGTTACTACAGAAATTTGAATGGTTAATTAATAAATCTATGTTAGATACGGAGTTGAGAAATGTGAAAGTACTTCCTCAACTTCATACCTATATTTGGGGAAATAAACGTGGTGTATAGTACAGAAGGAAGAGTAAACACATAGTTTATAATATTTTTGATACACATTTTAATTTAGTCCAATTGAAGGATGGTACCATGCTTGGGATACAAACAAACAGATCAGTTTGGATTTAAATAATATACAGCATTGAACTTACCGACATTATAAAAAAATCCCAGGAACAGTTTAACATTCACCAAATAAACTGTTCCTAGTAAACCATTTTGAGTTTATTTCGCAGAAGTAAATAAAATTAATACTTCTTACTCGTGTTTGTTTTATACTCTATAATGAAAACAATTAATTGAATATTTTTACGAAAAGGTCGGAGCAGGAAATTCATCAATTTTGATACGAAGTAAACTATAAGGTTTCTGTCGTAAGTCTTTTCCATAATGAAATCTAGGCTGTCGATGTAATTGGTTCACAATGACATACAAATATTGATCCGGACCAATTGAAAAAGTATCCGGCCACAAAATTCTCTGATCATGTGCGATAGTTTCCATTATGCCATTTGGCAATATCTTACGGATACTGTTGTTTTCATAATCTCCAGCATAAACAGTTCCCTTTGCATCGGTGATCATTCCATCAGAAGCACCTTTTTCTCCCCAATACTCCACATGATAAGGTAAATCCATGTCCGGTATCGTTCTGTCTCTCAGGGCTTCTGTTGAGATTGAATACAAATGACGACTGGTTAGTGGAGCAAAAAATAATATCTTTCCATCGGGAGAAATCGCAAGACTATCAGACGCCAATCTAAATGGAGAAGTTGAACCGTCTTTGTTTCGATTCATTAAAATTTGACCTTCTACTTTCGGTAAAAAATATGGATCGGGTGAAGTTGAATTTGCCCCATTTAACCGTCTAAACGCGTTTCCATTTGATAAATCTACGACTATAATAGCTCCTGGTCCTCTTGAAGAAGAATCTGTTATATAGGCATAACCTGCTTTTCCAACACGAAAATCAAAACGGACATCATTTAGATAAGTTGTAGGCAGGACAACATCTTCTGTAAAGATATATACTTTTCTTATTGTATTGGTTTCTAAATCAACAGCGACTAATTTTGCCTCCCCTTTAATAGGTTCAGAAAAATTGGGTGCTGCTGTATCTAATATCCAAAGCGTTCCCCTTCCATCAGCAACTACACTTTGGACACTGATGAAAGTCATTGTGATATTCTCGGGGTTAACCAAATTGGTTTGTAAATTAGGATAAGGCTGCAATTTATCCTCAACAATTTCCGCCACCGTAAATTTAACATCGTCTCCCCATTTCGGAAAGCAAATGAAAATACGACCGGTCTCTGAAACAGTAACACCTGTAGGCATAGCCCCATAAAATGCATAAACTAGTTCTAAATTACCGAAATATTTTTCACTAGGTAACATAGGTTTCATAATATCCTCCTCAAGCATTCAAACGGGATATCACCTATATATGATATATATTTTTTCTAGTGCATGTTTCTTAATAAGTTTTTCTATACGAAAAGATGATTGAATTGATTGTTTTCGAAATTTAATAAGTCTGTCAGAAGAAAGGAAACATTTTAATTTAAAAGTCTCCAGATGAAGTAGAATTCAATTAGCAGGTAGCAAAGTTCAATATTCCCGAATCAACGTTATGCTGTTATAAATAAAAATTGGGAAAATTTCCTTTTTTAACTTTGTGAAGAAATGTACTTAAACTAGTCGAGTAGAAG
>NZ_JBALPC010000264.1:0-14212 GCF_036965225.1 Bacillus sp. JJ1474
TATTAATTTAGCATATAAACACAATACTGGGAATAAATTTCCTACTGGATATGTTGGGAGATTTGGTTATGAATATTCAAGAATATTATAAGAAATCAGCTATGATATCATTAAATGCCAGCCTTGCCTCATTAGTGCCTCCTATTTTGTTGATCCTTTATGTAATCATTATTGAACCAAACAAGAATATAGTTCTAGTGATTATTCCTTTTTTACTTTATAGCCTTATTTGCTATCATTATTATTTATTAAACAATCTGCGTTCTAAGGAAATTTCGAGTGTACAAAATCATTTAAATGATGGTCACTTATTTGATAAGGAACAGGTGGTGATTACTTTTCTGCCGGCTCCTACCTTAAGAATGCAAATGTTTGATATAAATGGGAACTTGCTCGGAGAAATTAGGGATAGGCAATTTTGGCCGTTTCGATGGTTTTTACCTTATTTCCTAGACAGGGTTATCGAGAAAAGGTATGGACTTTATGATGCAACAAACCAATTAATTGGATGCTTTATTTTAAAGAAAAAACAGATAGAAATAGCGGATTCCAATTTTGAGGTCCTTTCAACTTGTATTTGCAAGCCAACTAATAAAAGCTTTACTTTCACTTTTGAAAATGAGAAAAATACGATTTTTGTTAAGCGATCCTTTCAATTTATGGATATTAGATTTTTCGACCGTAACTTAATAACAATAGGCAGGCTGCGTAAAGGCTGGATGCCACTAGAATGGGGAAATCGATTTAAAGATCCTAATACGCCAATCCTTACTTTTGAACAACCAATTTCCGCAGAGGACAAGCTTTTGACGTATGCGATTTTAACTAAATTATTTCAGTCGACTAATCACTAATTCTCCACATAGCATAGCTCATGCAGATAAATGGTTTCTTATAGGCTAATATAGTATATTAATCAATAGAGATTTTGCATCAAGATATTAGTTATGAGGTGTAGCATGAAAAAGTTTCTGCTAATTGTGGGCATAATCGTACTGTGTTTATTTATTGTTGATAAAATGATTCTCAAGGATAAAGGGATTGTAACGAACTTTAATCAGAAATACGATAAGATAGAAAATCCTGAAACTATTCAAACTGGTATAGAGGAAGGCAAAAGGGCACCTGATTTTACCCTTTCGGATTTAAATGGGAATATAGTAAAGCTTAGTGATTATAAAGGGAAAAAGGTGCTGTTAAATTTTTGGGCAACTTGGTGTCCTCCTTGTAAGGCAGAAATGCCGCATATGGAGAAGCTGTATAGCAAATATAAAAATGATGGATTTGAAATACTAGGTGTAAATGTGACGACATCTGAAAAAAACAGAAATGATGTTGATCAATTTGTGGACGATTATCAATTAACCTTTACAATTCCGCTTGATGAAAAAGGACAGGCATTTAGTGATTACAGCATTATGGTCTACCCAACAAGCTTTTTTATCGATTCAGATGGTATTATTCGTAAAAAAGTGTTAGGGGCAGTTGACGAAGAGGCGATGGAAAAACTAATTCAACGCTTGCCTTAAAAGAAGAGATAAAGATATAAAAAACTGCATTGCTAATCATTGGCAATGCAGTTTTTCTCATTTTCCATTAATATTTCTGCTAATTTCGCTTTAATTCGCCGTTTTCGATAGAGCATCATTCCAGCTTCAGCAATATCATTCACTGCAGAGCGGTTAATAAAGGCACCGAATAAAAGACCTGCGATAGGGATCATTTGAAAGAGTTTCTTCCAGCCGATTTGATCCCTATAAGTAAACACAACCTCTCGCCATCCCTGAATTTCTGAAATCACTTCTCTTTTGGCACTATCATTTGGCGAATCGATTAAGGATAGTTGCTGCAGGATCGCCTTTTTTCCAACGATATCAGAAGATACGAATTGCAGGACTTTTACCATATACATTCTTTCTTTTTTATCTTTTGGATCATATCCATAGCAAATAGCGATGTCCTGAAGGGTCTTTAACTGGATCCCGAGAAGAAGGGGAATATCTAGGGACAAGGTTAAAATGCCGCCAACCCCTGTGCTCGCTCCTTGAACAGTAGCCAGACGTTTCCGATTGCTCGTCAGTTTTGTGACGGCAACATCCATTTCATTGATAGCAATCAAATTGACATCCTCTAAATGATTGATTTGCTTATCGGGATAATATGACTTTAAGGAGGAAACGGAGCTTAAATACCGTCCCCCAGATTGAATATATTGGCCAAGCTCATCAAGGATGACCCCGATTTTCTTCTGTAAAAAAGCGGGTGTGAACTTGTCCAAGAGCTTAAATGGCAGTCTGCCGAGTTTTTCCCAAAACCATAAGTCATTTTGCGCCTTTTCCCAGTCTTCACTCTTTTTTAATTCAAGCAGTAATTGTTCTTTTGTTTCCATTTAAACAAAATTCCTTCCCGTTTTAGATAAATACATATACGTGAAATCAGTAGAAAAGTTTCAATTTGTTTCAGCCAAGTTACTTTAAAATTGTATATTTATATAACTCATGTTACTATTTCTTTAAATCGAATAATATTCCTTCGGGGCAGGGTGAAATTCCCAACCGGCGGTGATGAGGATATATCCTCTTAGTCCGTGACCCGGTTTCAATGTTGAAAACGGTGGATTTGGTGAAACTCCAAAGCCGACAGTTAAAGTCTGGATGGGAGAAGGAATGGACAAGATTGCGTAAAAAAAGATTTTTTCTTTACGTTTATTTTGCTATGTTATTATGCCCCGTACAACAATTTGTACGGGTTTTTTTCTGGAGAGATTTAAATGAAATGAGTCAATTAAACAGGAGATGCAGGTTCATAAGAATATGGAATTTGTCCTAACGATGGCCCTATCTACTAGTGGACAAACTAGTATGTATGCAAAGGTTGGAGCGGTTGTAAAGATTAGCGAAGCACTTGGACTAGGCGCCCATTTAAAGGCGGGACCGGCTCGTGCTATAAATGAACAATTTTATTACGATATCAAAACGAAACTCCCTTATGTAATGTTAAAGGCAGCTGTACCATTTGATGGGAAAATGGCTGCAAAAATAGGTGGCAGCAAATTGATAACCTCTCCAGAGTCCAGTTTAGATGTTCACCAATTAAGACATGAAAAAGATATCATCCTGATAAGTGTCAATACAATTATTTATGATAATCCACATTTAACCACCAGACTGCCCCAAGGTGGAAAAAATTCCATTCGATTTGTGTTAGACACGCATTTGCGTACGTCTTTAAAAAAAGAAAATATAATTTGAGATCAATCTGCACAAATAATTATTTTCTCTGGAAATGAAGTAGGTTCGAATCGTGCAGATGCTTTTCGCGACCCTCTAAAGGAGGAATCTGAATTATGTTTACAGGAATTATCGAAGAGTTAGGTACCGTAAAAAGTGCCGCTGCAATCGGAAACACCATTATATTAACGATTAAAGCTTCTAAAATTCTCCAAGATCTTCGGTTAGGGGATAGTATTTCTGTCAATGGCGTTTGTCTTACTGTGACAGAGTTTAATCATGACGGCTTTTCAGCAGATGTTATGCCGGAGACGTTTAAAAGTACTTCCTTGTCATCATTAAAGGATAGGACAAAGGTTAATCTCGAAAGAGCCATGGCTGCAAACGGACGTTTTGGCGGACATTTCGTGACTGGCCATGTTGATGGTACAGGAAAAATACTCAAAAAGACAGTAAATGAAAATGCTATTTATATTGAAATATCAGTGCCTAGTTCCTTTAGCCATTTGCTCTTAATGAAGGGGTCCATCACTATTGACGGCACCTCGTTGACTATTTTTGGAGTAACAGAAAAATCGGTGACAGTTTCAATAATTCCTCATACTGCAAAGGAAACGGTATTAGGACTTAAGCAAGTTGGAGAAATTGTTAATCTTGAGTTTGATATGCTGGCCAAATATCTGTATTCATTCATGACGAAGGAACAAATTAATAAGGCAGAGAATGCAGGGATTTCTGAAGACTTTTTAAAAGAAAACGGTTTTCTTTAATTTTTTTTCAAACTAAAAAGGCAGCAGGAGGTAAAGTATGTTCAGTGAAATAAAGGCAGCATTAGAAGACTTGAAGGCAGGAAAAGTCATTATTGTTTGTGATGATGAAGATAGGGAAAATGAAGGAGATTTTCTTTCAATTGCCGAGTATGTAACCCCAGAGACAGTCAATTTTATGGCGAAAGAAGGAAGGGGACTCATCTGTACTCCGATTTCTGAAGGGCTTGCTCAAAAATTAGATCTTCTTCCAATGGTAGAAAGAAATACAGACAGTCGCGGCACAGCCTTTACTGTATCAATCGATCACAAAGAAACAACTACTGGAATAAGTGCTTTTGAGAGGGCATTTACAATTGAAAAAATGCTGAAAGATGATGCACATCCGGATGAATTTAATCGCCCTGGCCATATCTTTCCTTTAATTGCAAAGGAAGGTGGAGTATTAAGAAGAGCGGGACATACGGAAGCAGCTGTTGATTTGGCACGTCTCGCCGGTGCAAAGCCAGCGGGTATCATCTGTGAAATTATGAAGGATGATGGAACAATGGCCCGTGTAAAGGATTTAGAGATCATCGCCAAAAAATTTGACCTAAAAATGATTACGATTCAACAGTTAATTGAATATCGACTAGAACATGATTCTCTTGTGATAAGAGAGGCTGACATTCAGCTTCCGACAGTTTATGGAATGTTCAGAGCTGTTGGGTATACGAGTAATTTAGATGGAAAGGAACATGTTGCTTTAGTAAAAGGAGAAATTACTGAAGGGGAGCCTGTCCTATTAAGAGTCCATTCCGAATGTTTAACTGGAGATGTTTTTGGTTCAAATAGATGTGACTGCGGACCTCAACTGGAAGCCGCCTTAGCCCAAATTGAAAGGGAAGGGAGAGGCATCCTATTATATATGAGGCAGGAAGGCAGAGGAATTGGGCTCATTAACAAAATGAAGGCTTACGAACTTCAAGAAGAGGGATACGACACAGTTGAGGCAAACCATAAGCTTGGATTTGGCGATGATTTACGTGAATACGGAGTTGGTGCCCAAATTTTGCGAGATTTAGGTGTGAAAAAAATGCGGCTTTTAACAAATAATCCGAGAAAAATTGCCGGATTGGCAGGGTATGGGCTAGAGGTTTCAGAACGTGTCCCATTGCAAATGCCGGCAAAAACTGAAAATGAAGCATATTTAAAAACGAAACAAACGAAGCTTGGTCATTTATTAAAATTTTAACGGGAGAGATGAGCAATGAAAAAAGTAATTGAAGGACATTTAGTTGGGACAGGTTTGAAAATAGGAATTGTCGTAGGACGATTTAATGAATTTATTACTGGAAAATTATTAACTGGGGCTGAGGATGCCCTTAAACGTCACGGTGTAAAGGAAGAGGATGTAACCGTAGTTTGGGTTCCAGGAGCTTTTGAAATCCCATTAACAGCCAAAAAGCTTGCTGAAGTCGGGGGATATGACGCGATTATTACACTAGGTACAGTTATAAGAGGCGCAACACCACATTTTGATTTCGTCAGTAATGAGGTTGCTAAAGGGGTTGCTTCAATCGGAATGCAGAGCGGAATCCCCATTATTTTTGGCGTGTTAACGACAGACACGATTGAACAGGCAATTGAACGTGCAGGTACTAAGGCTGGAAATAAAGGCTGGGATGCAGCGGTCGGAGCCATTGAGATGGGTAATTTATATAAACAGCTTTCCTTATAAGAATGATTGGTATATTCTGTTTCTCTATATAAACTGACATAAGAACAAATAATTTTTTCAATTATTGCATATTTCGACAAACTAACCGTAATCTTTTGTATACAATAGTGACAATTATATAATGCAGAATTGTCGGAGGGTATTATATGGAAGTTTTTGTAGCGAGGCAGCCAATTCTTACTGCAAATGAAGATGTATTCGGATACGAGCTTCTTTACCGCAGGAATCAGAAGGTGAATGCCTTTCCTGATGTAGATGGTGATCAAGCGACAACAGAACTTATCGTAAATAGTTTTTTAAATATTGGGATTGATAAGTTATCTAACGGTAGGCCTTGTTTTATTAATTTTACCGAAAAACTGCTAAATCTTAGACTTCCTACTTATTTTCAACCGCGTGATATAGTTGTTGAAATTTTGGAATCCATTGAACCAAGTGCTGAATTAGTAGAAATCTGCAAAGAGCTAAAGGGGCTGGGCTACCAGATAGCATTGGATGATTTTGTTTTCAATGAAGAAAATAAATATTCATATGAACTACTAAAGTATGCGGATTTTGTTAAAGTCGATTTTCTTTCAACTACAGCAGAAATGAGAGAGCGAATTGAATGGGTTGTTAAGTCAATGAATCTGAAATTAGTGGCAGAGAAGGTTGAAACTAGAGAGGTATTTGACAATGCTCGGAAAAGAGGCTATCACTATTTCCAAGGGTATTTCTTTGCTAAGCCAAGTATACTATCAACTCGTGATATTCCAGCTTATTTTCACTCTTACTATGAAATGATCCAAAACTTTGCAACTAATGAACCGAGTATTGATCGAATTACGGAACTGATTGAAAGGGATATTTCCCTATCCTATAAATTATTAAAATTAATTAATTCCCCTGCATTTAGACCTAAGCAAAAAATAAATTCGATTAAACAAGCAGTAGTATTGCTCGGTTTAATTGAATTGGAGAAATGGATATATGTTTTAGCTGTGCGGGAATCGACAATTGAGAAGCGAAAAATATCTCAAGAAACCATTCAAATTAGTCTCACAAGAGCAAAATTATGTGAAGAAATTGCAAAAATGAAAGTGAAAAGGGCGCCGTCATCAAGTTATTTTATGACAGGCATGTTTTCCATCATGGATTCGATTTTATCTATGCCAATGAGCATGATACTAAAGGAGCTTCCTCTTGAAGAAGAGATTTGTGACGCATTGAATGGTCAGTCCAATCAACTGAAGGATGTTTTAGATCTCGTTCTTGCAGTGGAAACAGCTCAGTGGAGCATCATTAGTGAAAAATGCAAAGAATTGAGTATTGATGAAAAAGATCTATTTAAATTGTATGCAGAATCTTTAAACTGGTCAAATGACCTCGTATTAGAAGAAAAATTTTCACCATAAAGATGAAAACCTGCCATTAATTAGAAGGCAGGTTTTTTATTCCTTAAAAATTGCAATATAGGTTCAAAATTTTGCTTTTCTTTTGTTTCGAAATAGGTTTTGAACGGGTCACCGTGTTGATTGACGCGCTTAATAATATTTGGTACTTGAAAGTCCTCTACTCTTAACGTTTTAACTACTTCCTCCCAATAAAGGGGTGCTGCCACAGTAGCCTCTTTTGTCCCGCGTGGTGAATAGGGGGAAATAATTGTTTTTCCTTCAGCATGCTGAATATAATCAACATAAAGCCGGTTTCCTCTGTTCTTTTTCATACGCTCAATTGTAAAAGAATCGGGATCTTTTGATATTAAATATTCAGCTATAAATGAAGTGAATAATCTTGTGTCCTCATAGGAAAACGTATTTTCTGGCAAAGGGATATAGATTTGCAGCCCTTTATTCCCGGATATTTTCACAAAGCTAATCAATTTGAGCTGGTCTAGAACGTCTTTAATTAAAAGAGCAGCTCTAATAGCTAGACCAAATTCATTTCTTGATGGCGGGTCCAGGTCAAAAACAATTTCACTTGCCCCTTTACTGTAAATGGTTTGAAAAGGGATGTGAAATTCAAATGAGAGCTGATTCCCGAGCCAGAGCAACGTTTTTAAATGATTGCACACGATATAATTAATTCCTTCAGACATGTTCGTTTCTACAAATTCAGGCGCATATTCAGGACAATTCTTTTGATAAAAGGGATCACCGAAAATACCATGCGGATAGCGGATCACTGTTAGAAGCCGATTTTTGAGAAAAGGAAGCATATAAGGAGAAATCTCTCTTAAATAATGTAAATAATCGATTTTCTGTATAGGTGGATCTTCCCATAATGGTTTATCAGGATGTGTCACTTCAATATCTGAAGGCAGATTTTTCTGCTGCTGGATAAATTGTTCATACTTACAATCCTTGGGCTTCAGATCAAAGCGAAATCTGTGAAAGTGGGGTTCTCTCATCTGTTTCTCATAAATTTCTAAGTATTTCACTTCAACACATATACCGGGTTCGACATAAAAAAATTGATCATCATCATCCGTTTTATTAGCCTTAATGGTTTCAAATAGTGCCTTTTTTTCGTCCGGCTTCAATCCAAATAGAAATTGTCCAATTGGGTAAACCTGATCATTTTGAAAAACACCAGCATAAAAATAGCCATTCGTTTTATCATAAGCGGTAATGAAACAGGAAACATATTTCCAATTCTTGTATTTGATCCATAATGATGTTCGTTTCCCTTCCTCCCATTTATTCAATTCCTGCTTTGCGACAATTCCTTCACCATCATAAAGTGTAACCTTGTCCCAAATTTCTTGAAACGTATGATAAAAGGGAATTAGCTGCATGAGTTGTCTGCTGTTTTCATCCGGCTGGATAGGGAGTGAGCAATGTTTAAACAGTTCAGTTAATTTCCTTTTTCTTGAAAGGTAATCAAAATCCTTTAATGATTCTCCTTTTAGTTCCAATAGATCGAAAATCAGTAGATGACACGGTGAGGTGTTTGCTTTTTCTTCAATTCTCTTGTCTGACCTCATCCTCCCCCTCACTTGGATCTGTCCAAAATGAGCTTTAAATGCATTTTCTAGATAAACAAGTTCTCCGTCTAGTGTTATTGGAAGAAAGGGGCGAAATAGCTCTAATTTGGCATCTAGAAACGATTTAATTTCGGGAAAAATCGTTAGCAATGATTTACCATTTCTACTCTCTAAGGACATTTCATGCTGACTCCAATGTAAGATGGCACGAAATCCATCATATTTCACCTCATAAAGCCAATCCTTTCCTTTAGGGGCTTCAAAAGATAAACTAGGCAGCATTGGTTTGATCATTATCGAACATCCTTTCCTCACATCTAAACAAGTTAATAATTATAGAATTCCCTTTTTATTATTCGCTACTCCATTTCCAAAAGTTTAAGGGTATGAGTCTCTGCATTTCACACAAATTAAAGAAAAAGAAGAATGGAGTTTACTTATGCATACAATGTGGAAAGGAAGTATCAGCTTTGGTCTTGTCAATATCCCAATTAAGCTGCACGCAGCAACAGAGGATAAAGATATTAAGCTTCGGAATCTTCATAAAGAATGTCATTCCCCAATCAAATATGAAAAAAAATGCACGGTCTGTGACGTAGAAGTAAAGAATGAAGACATTGTTAAAGCATATGAATATACAAAAGGGAAATTTGTCGTTCTTGAGAATGACGATTTGGAAAAGCTGAAGAAGGAAAATGAAGATAAAGCCGTTGAAATCATGGACTTTGTCATGATGGAGCAAATTGATCCTATCTATTATGATAGAACCTATTATATGTCTCCAGGTGATGGAGGAGGTAAAGCTTATTCCTTACTCAGAAAGGCATTAGAGGATTCCGGAAAAGTTGGACTTGCGAAAATTATCATCCGTTCTAAGGAACAGCTAGCCGTTATTCGTGTTTATGAAAAAACCCTAGTCATGGAAACGATTCATTATCCAGATGAAGTTCGAAATGCCGTGGATGTTCCAAATGTGCCAGCAGAGGATAAAGTAACGAAAAAAGAAATTGATACGGCCATTCTTCTAATTGATCAACTTACAACAGAATTTGAACCGGCAAAATATACGGATGAGTACCGAACAGCTTTACTTGAGCTAATTGAATCGAAGCGAACTGGAAAAGAAATAGTCACTCCTACAGAAAAAGAGCCAGTGTCCAATGTGACAGACTTAATGGCGGCGTTACAAGCATCGATTGATAAAACAAAGCCTAAAAAACCGGCAGCCAAGAAAAAACGTGTGGCAACAAAAGCTAAGAAGGAAGCATAATGAATATCACTTACCGATTTTGTATTGAACAAAATCGGTTTTTTATCGCAAATTAATTGTTTTTGCTAATATAGTAATAATAAGGAAAAAAGTTGCGGATTATTACTATAGGGAGAGATGGAAAGTGGAAAAGTATATGTTATCTCTAGACCAGGGAACGACAAGCTCTCGTGCGATCATTTTTGACCAAAAGGGAGCCATTGTCCATATTGCGCAAAAGGAATTTAAACAATACTTTCCAAACCCGGGTTGGGTTGAGCATAATCCAAATGAAATTTGGGGGTCAATCTTGGCGGTTATTGCTGCAGTTCTAACAGAATCAGGTGTAAGACCTGAGCAAATTGCTGGAATTGGGATTACAAATCAGAGGGAAACGACTGTTGTGTGGAATAAAGAAACAGGCACTCCCGTATATAATGCCATTGTATGGCAATCTAGACAGACAAGCGATATTTGTGAACAATTAAAATCCCAAGGTTATGATGATCTTTTTCGTGAAAAGACTGGTTTATTAATTGATGCATATTTTTCAGGCACGAAGGTTAAATGGATATTAGATCATGTTGAGGGTGCCAAGGCAGATTCAAAACAAGGGAAGTTATTGTTTGGCACGATGGATACATGGATTATCTGGAAGCTTACAGGCGGGAAATGCCATGTAACTGATTTTTCCAATGCTTCACGGACACTTATGTTTAATATATATGATTTAATATGGGATGAAGATTTGCTCCGAATTCTTGATATACCAGATTGTATGCTTCCTAATGTTAGGCCTTCTTCTGAAATATACGGGCATACAGCAGACTCTCACTTTTTTGGCAGGGAAGTGCCGATTGCTGGTATCGCGGGGGATCAGCAGGCAGCCCTCTTCGGACAGGCTTGTTTTGAAAAAGGCATGGCAAAAAATACGTACGGCACAGGCTGTTTTATGTTAATGAATACAGGTGAAAAAGCTGTTCGTTCTGAGCATGGACTGTTAACAACTATTGCTTGGGGCTTAAATGGAAAAGTGGAATATGCTTTAGAAGGGAGTATCTTTGTTGCGGGGTCTGCCATACAATGGCTCAGAGATGGGCTAAGGCTGCTTAAAAATGCTAAAGATAGTGAGAAATATGCGAAAAAAGTTGTATCTACTGATGGTGTATATGTAGTTCCTGCTTTTGTTGGTCTTGGTACTCCTTACTGGGACAGCGATGTTCGTGGAGCTATATTTGGTTTAACAAGAGGAACAACGAAAGAACATTTCATCCGAGCGACTTTAGAATCTCTTGCTTATCAAACAAAAGATGTCCTATCCGCCATGGAAGCTGATTCGGGAATAAATTTAAAAAAACTGCGGGTAGATGGAGGAGTTGTGAAAAATAATTTTCTCATGGAATTTCAATCAAATATATTAAATGTTCCGGTCGAACGTCCTACCATTAATGAAACGACTGCACTTGGAGTAGCCTATCTAGCAGGACTTGCAGTTGGTTTCTGGAGAAGCCAAGAAGAAATCGCTGAGAAATGGGCAATTGATTGTTCTTTTTACCCCAATATGCTGGAAGAGAATCGAAATGACCTATATAACGGCTGGAAGAAAGCAGTTCATGCGGCGATGGCTTTTAAATAAAAGATCGAACATCCTCTCCTTATAGGAAACTTTACTGACTTTTGAAAAGGAGGATGAAATATTGATGTTTTCAAACAAAAACCGACACGAAATGATTAACAAACTGAAAAAGAATCAATTTGATGTTTTGATAATTGGCGGGGGAATTACTGGTGCGGGGATCGCTTTCGATGCCTCTTCTAGAGGGATGAAGACCGCTTTAGTTGAAATGCAGGATTTTGCTTCAGGCACATCAAGCCGCTCAACAAAGCTAGTACATGGCGGTCTTCGCTATTTGAAAAACCTTGAGGTTAAACTCGTTGCAGAAGTTGGGAAGGAACGAGCCGTTGTTTATGAGAATGGGCCACATGTCACAACACCTGAATGGATGCTTCTGCCGATTTATAAAGGTGGAACGTTTGGACGGATTAGCACTTCAATAGGTCTTAGAGCTTATGATTATTTAGCAGGTGTAAAAAGAGAAGAAAGGAGAAGGATGCTAGATGCTCAAGAAACGGCAGGGAAAGTCCCTCTTATTAAAAAGGAAGGACTTCAGGGTGCTGGATATTATGTAGAGTATCGTACGGACGATGCTCGTTTAACAATTGAAGTGTTGAAAGCAGCCTATGAAAAGGGAGCTGTACCAATAAATTATTCGAAGGCCTATAAGCTTCTTTATAATAATAATGAAGTAGCTGGCGTAATGGCAGTTGATCAGTTAACAGGAGAAGAGTACGAGATTAAGGCACATACAATTGTTAATGCTTCAGGGCCATGGGTTGACTTTATTAGGGACTTGGATGGTTCAAAAAAAGGAAAGACAATGCAGCTGACAAAAGGTGTCCATGTTGTATTTGACCAATCTAAATTACCTTTAGAGCAGGCTGTATATTTTGACACACCAGATAACCGCATGATTTTTGCGATCCCGAGAAATGGAAAAACCTATGTAGGAACAACAGATACTTTCTATAATCATGATCCTAAAAATCCAAAAATAACTATGAAAGATAGAGATTATCTCATCCATGCAATTAACGATATGTTTCCAGATGCAGGGGTGAGAGAAACGGATATTGAATCAAGCTGGGCTGGAGTTCGCCCATTAATCTCGGTAGAGGGGAAGGACCCTTCGGAAATTTCGCGGAAAGATGAGATATGGGAAGCTCCATCTGGTCTCATTACGATTGCAGGCGGTAAATTAACGGGATACCGTAAAATGGCAGAGACCGTTGTTAATTTACTTGCAAGAAAATTAATAGCGAAAAATAACAGATATTTTCTCGGCTGCATGACAAAGGCTTTGGCTATTTCTGGAGGGGATGTTGGAGGTTCTAGAAATTATAAAGCTTTCATCGAAGGTTTATCACGGGTTGGTATAGAAATCGGACTAACACAAGATGAGGCTTTTCATCTCGTTTCCATGTACGGGTCAAATGCTCCAATATTATTTAAAATGATTGAAACTGATAGCAGTAATAAAGCGGAGAAATATGAAATGCCAATTACTTTATGGGTTAAGCTCAAATATGCACTAGAATATGAAATGGCTTCGACCCCTTCTGACTTTTTTATAAGAAGAACAGGTGACCTGCTATTTGATATACATTCAGTAAGGAAATATCGAAAGCAGGTACACTATTATATGTCAGAATACTTTGGCTGGAGTGAAAAGAGGAAGCAACAATTTACTATGGAACTGGAGCAGGAATTAAACGATGCAACAACACCAGATGAATAGTAATTGGGTGTATGAATAGGCAAATTCATCAGAACATCCCGATCATCAACTAATAGCACAGCTTCTTTTCCCTTTTCGGTATTGGGTCTGTCTAGAAAATGAAAAACTAACTTCAGGACAGACTCTAATCTATTTCTCGTAGGAATCCATAATTTTCAAATTGAAATGGTATTTGACTTACAGTTTATTTTTTGATACAATAAATTCTTGCTTATTTGAGGTTTACTCGTAGAGTAGTGAATATTGATGTAACCCAATACATCATTCGTTTGTTTAAGGTTCGGAATAAAAAATTATAATTGATCAATTCGCAGCTTATATGCAATTTCTTCTTAAATCTTCTTCTGAATACCCGAAACATCTACACTTCAGTTTTAAATTCTACAAAATGAAAAATCACAATTATTTTATTAATCTCGATAATGAACTGATTTTCTGTAATACCTAATTCCCGCTGGCACGGTCTTGGAGCCGTAAGGATGGAAGAGAGGTAGGGCTTTCATTGTTTTAGGTGTTATACTAAGATTATGCGCTGAAGCATAACATAGTAAAGCCTCGAATAGGCCAAATAGTTTAATAAATGTAATTTATCCTTTTGTTATTGACAATATTAGGTTCCTCATTTATTATAAGGTTAACGCTGTAATGTTCGTTATATATATTTTTGGATAAGTGGTCGTAGCTACAATAAATTGTGGACGATTTTATTCCTCATTTATTGTGGGTACGATCTTTTTATGTTAAAGCCTATATATTAAAGACTTATAGTGAAACATATTTTTGGAGGTAATAACATGAACACAGGTAAAGTTAAATGGTTTAATGCAGAAAAAGGATTTGGATTCATCGAGTCTTCAGAAGGTCAAGACGTATTCGTACACTTCTCTGCAATCCAAACTGATGGCTTCAAAACTTTAGAAGAAGG
>NZ_JBALPC010000264.1:14254-14396 GCF_036965225.1 Bacillus sp. JJ1474
CTTTCGAAATCGTTGAAGGTAACCGTGGACCACAAGCTTCTAACGTAAATAAAGCATAATATTGCTAGAAATGGAGTGGTGCATGTCATTCATGCATCACTTTTTTACGTTATTTTTTCTCCACTTTGTATATTCTTCATCC
>NZ_JBALPC010000265.1:0-3949 GCF_036965225.1 Bacillus sp. JJ1474
GTCTTTAATGTTTGAATAAATATTTTCAATATCTTCACCTCTAGCAAATAGTACGAACGTACCGTGCCAGAAGTTTCAATAATAAATAATAAATAAAAACAGCCCCTCAAATTGAAGGACTGCTTAACTCTAAATTATTCAATTACAAATTCAAATGAGTAAACATCTTTAAAATTAAATATCTGATCATTCAAAGTAAAATCTTGTTTTGTTTCCTCTGCTGTTTTTAATAATGACAGTAAATTATCAAAACCATTAGTAGTTCCATTTTTCAGGTCAAACACAAAAGTATCTTTATTTTTCATTTTTACTAACATTTGCATCCCTATCCCCTCCTTTCTGCCTACTGTTTCGACAAACTTAGAGGAAATACCTTCCAAACATCTACCAAATATCTTCATCTTTCTTCGGTGACTTTGCTTTTAAAAATCCACGTACAATCTTATGTAATTCATCCATTGGCTTACTTCTAATAATTTCTGAAATATCCTTTATCTCAACATCATGACCTAATTTTTTCATTTTCCATCTTACTTTGCTCATACTTGAGGAAATTGCATATTCCAAGATAATTTTCTGTTCAATTGTCTCAGCCTTATATGACTCTGTTAACTCAATAAAGTTCTGTAATTTAGCCAAACGTTTTTTAGCAAGCTCAAGATTCATAATATCACTCCCCCTCATAGATAGGTTTTCTATGTATAATCTAAAATACCTATGAGGAGAAATGATAAATTTGTGAATTATGTAATATTATGTATTATTTACTTTTATCTTCTATGTACTGGACATCAACAACTAAACCATTTTCAATCCGATAAGACTCAATCCTTCTGATATTTGTTAAATATTCAACTGGCTTCACATCTTTATTACTCATGATGCTTCACCTTTATAAGTTACTGAAAGAATAGCATTTTGAATTGTACGCTTCCCAACATCAAATTTCTTTGACATTTCTGTATAGAAATCTGTCTTTCTACCTTCCCACTTTTCAAAAAGTTCTCTAACAATCCGTGCATTTTCCATGGTTAAATAGTTTCTCGGCACATCATAACTTCTATTCTTTTTGTTGTCTTCAGAAGTTCCAAGCCTTAAATTTGAAATACTATTATCTTTAACATCACCTGAAATGTGATCTATCTCCAATTTTTCACCATTTCCATACCTTCTCCACGCTTTAGGTTCCTCACCCCATACGGCTGCATAAACAGCTTCATGCTCATAAATTGGAATTGATGCACCGAAATCATTTTTAAGTGAAGTTTGCAAATAACCTTTGTCTCCCACACCAACAGCATTTACTAGCAACCATCGTCTTGACTCTAAACTATAAATCTTTCCTATTTCTGGATGTACTTTATACTTACTAAATCCCCTAAGTGGTAACATCTCATGTTTTACTTCCTCAAACCTTGGTAACTCCTTCTTGATTGAATCATCTCCGTAATTCATTAATCAACATCTCCCTTGTAATTAATTTGTTGGCTGCGTGTCATCTCGACATGACTGTTCTAATCTCCAGCAATTGCCTAATTCGAAATCACATTGGGGAGAATCAATGCTTATCAAGTTAGACAATTGATGCAAATTAGAAATTAGTGCTTGCAATTCTTTCAAAAGTACACTAAACTATAATTACGGGAACGTTTAAACATTTTTATGATAAAACAAACACTTGTATTGCATATTTTTATATGTTATGATATAATTGGTATATATTAAATGTTTAGTTGGATAGAATAAAAAAGAGGAAAGGAAAACACTCCATCATGATCTCTTAACGTTTTCCCCTTCCTTTAAAGACTCTTATCTATATATCTCTAAAAATAGCAAAAAACCCCTTAAACAAAGGCTTTTAAGGGGTTGTTTACATTTATGCTATTGTCATTAACCTTAACTTCTGCATCCCAAATTTTGACTTTTCATTGTCCCTCAACTTCTGACATTTAATACATCTCATTTGATTCTTTTTTGGCTCATCTATTGTGCAACCACAGCTTTTACATTCCACTATGTTATGCACATTCTTCTTAATATTTCTGATGATTTCCTTTCCAAAAGAACTCCACAAGATAGTCTTAAATGGAGAATCTTTATCCGAATACAGATATTTAACGAGTACATCTGAAACGTAATGTGCATTATTTTTAATCTTTAAGAATTCCTTTCTGATAAATTTATGTACTGGTAATACTTCTCCACTTTCAATATCGTCTTTGACACTCTCGTTCATCATTAACTTAATGTTTTCGCTAAAATCCTCATACTTTGCAATAATTTCTTGAACAGTTACATCATCTAATTTAATCCTCTTATTCTTCAGCAATTGTTTATAATCAAATTTATCTGCAACCTTGGCAAAATACATTCTCTTGTTAGCCTTATCTATAATGCTCACCAGCCGATTTACAGTTGAAAGGTTAAATCCCTCAACCTTTGATGCTTCCTTATTCTTAGCCCATTGGAAGAAATATGGTGTCTTTGTCTTTGTGTAAGATTTAATTATTTTGTCAATGTGATCCGGTCTTTCTGTCATAAAGTTCGTTTTAGCCCGATCTATTTGGAAATTACTTTCCATGGTTAGCCATTTTACAACCTTCTTGGCATTATCATCAATTCTTCCACGGTTCCAGATTTTTGTTATTTCGTTACTTACTACCCCCACCTGGGCTTTATATGCTTCGACTAGACTATTGTAGAGGTTTTTATCATCAATCTGCTCTGCATTCGCTTTAGCCATCTCGTAGTACAGAGGGATGATTCCCCACATATTCCTTTTGGCAATTTTCGTTACGAGATCTGATTGGATACAGAGACTTTTATCACCATCATGGTCGAATTGGAGCATTTTTGACAAGTTATCATTAATTGATGTGAAGATACCATCTGTGATAAACCATTCCTTCATCTTTTCGGATTTAGTGTTATTCCTAATTCCCCATTCTTTATGCAAATGCGGGCTGCGAAGTATGCACATTTCCCCTTCATCATACAATCTGCAATAAACCTGATCACTTTCCAATAATCCTGTAACCTCAAGTCCAAATATTTTTTGACAGAGGGCGTATAAATCAGGAATCAAAAATGTATATTTAGCACCATCAATCCGTATCTTCCCTGATTTACTATCCTTAATTAAAGCTTCTTTTTTCTTCTTAATGGCTTCTTTCGTGTGCTTATCATTAAGTAGATTAGGATATAGCGATAGTGCCTGTTGGAAGTAATTTTTCCTTTCATTATCATCACTTGCTCCCATAATACGCAAAGTTGTTTCTCTATCTCTTCCTAGATTTCGAATGTCATTTGTTGTAGATGATGCAATTTCTTGCAATTCGTCATCTGATATGTCCGTCAACGTCTGTAACATTTGATACGTTAAAGTTGCCTCCCCCGATGTATCCTCTTCATTTAATTTGGCTGCCTGACAATTGTATTTTTTAAAGTTATTCTGATACTCAGCCCAATTATCATAGTAATCAGCCATTTTGAATTGTGAGCGAGTTAAAATGATGGATATTTCATCTTTAATTATGTCATGAGTATTATTATAAATATCTGTAACAGTAGCACTTGCATTCGGATGTTCCTTTTGGAATTTCTGAAAATCAAATGGTACTAATAAGCCTTTTATATGGGGCGCACGTATCATAAAGCTTTTATCCGATACACTTGGAAGCATAATCCCACAGCCATCAGTTACTTCAATTTCAACATCCTTTAGTACATTTGGTGTAATATCGTATGTATCACGGTTAATGTAATCTACTTTAGTATTAATCGTCACAGTTAAATCATCTACAACGATACATTTATCAATCAACTCTTTAGCAAATTCCTCCCATTCAACTGATGCGCTACTACAAAGACTTTTGTACGCTTGATATTTCGTTAGATTAATGCCACCCATTGCGTTGATCACTTCTTTAGTTAACCCACACATTAGACT
>NZ_JBALPC010000265.1:4004-8940 GCF_036965225.1 Bacillus sp. JJ1474
CTGTTCTCATACTGTTCCCACAATGCTTTCTTCACGAATACTCCGCGTTTTTTGCGAATTTGACCCGCAGATGATGAGAAATACACATACTGTTCCCCATCAGCATTAATGAATCCCTTCGTTATCAAATTCTCAAGCACACTATAATAATATGACTGTACTATAATAATATCTGTGCATATTTCATCTTCATCATTACATCCTAATGTTCTAGTTAATACAGAATCAAAAACAGATATTGCATTGTTGATGATCAAGGAATCTTCCCTCAGCACCCTAACCTTATTATTTTTATCAAATAGTTCCTTCAATTTATCCTTCTTCAAATCAATCATGTCACTAAGAATCTTCTTTGGACTTTTTAATTCCTTGAAACAATTTAATTCTTGGTCAAATATCGTGATGAAGACAGTCAGGAATTCAATTTCACTTTTACATGTAGCGATCAACTTATCTATATTAGCCTTCTCAACCGCACTCTTACCCTTCTTGGATTTGCGTAAATTAGCATTAACAGTCCTCAAGGACTTCCTTTGCTTTTTGGCGATTAGGATAGCATCCTTTGTTTTCATCATCTTCATAACATTTTTCTCATGGATTACATTATCTTCGAGGTGTGTAATCAATTTATTAATCAACTTCACATTTTTCTTATTCTTCTTCGTGATTTCATTCAGTTTGTCGGATTGCTCTTTCCCACTTAATTTAATTAACTCCTCCAACAGATACAATTCAACTTTTAACGCCTCAATCTCGGTATGTAGTTTGTGTTCACGCTCATTGTAGAAATCTGCTGTATCCAAAGAATAAATTGAAACTTGTTTTGATAAATTAGCCATTCGTCATCATTCTCCCATTCGATTATTTTTTTGATTAGATTATGTAAATTCATGCTGATTAAAATTAAATATCGAATAAGTTATAAATTGGGGGTATATATAATATAAGTATTAGTTGAATTAAATTTTAAATTTATATTAATAAATAATAGTAATAGTATTAAATAATAATTAATTAATCATAGTTCAAGGTTAAATTAACCTATATACTATGTACCCCCAAAATGTAACTTATTCAAAAACTAATTAGTAAGGTAATTCTTCGACCGATATATCTATACCACTACCAAATAAGTTTTCAAATTCTTCCTCTCTCAACTTGTAGTAGTCGTGTGAAGACATTACTTTAATTTTTTCATAGAATTGTGGCTTGTATGTAAATAAATCAAAATCATTAGTTATGTATGTATTAGCCTTTCTCTCACTTGGGTCAAGTGCTAAACAGAAATATTCTTGATTATGTATTCCTTCAATCATCTTGTATTTTCTCAATTGGTCTAAGTATCGAATTAATGTATTTTCGGCTATCCCTGTATCTAATGCCATATTCTCAATAGATACATCCCATCCTCCAGAATGATAGTCGTTCATTCTCTTTATGTATGAGTAAAGATAAAAGCCAGTACACTCCAATTCCTTCTTACTCATGCAGAATAAGAAAACTTCAAACGGAATCAGATGAGTATTATCTACTTCATAAAATGTACCGTCCAAATAACTATCTTCTTTGGATTCCTTTGTTCTATGAAATGCCTTAGGTGGAAACTTTATCGTATATTTCCTGCTATATTGCTGCTTTACATTCCTTTGAATATCCTCATCCATATCACTCAGTAAATCAAATTCCAGAAAATCGTCCTCATACGTCCATGAAAGAGGAAAGTCTTTAGTGGTGATTGTGTAACCTAGATCATCTAATACTCCATTCTTTTTGATGAGATAATCCAAACCTTTTGTGATTGCGGTATATCCTAGTATTTCTTTAATTTTCTTATTATCAATATCATTAATGACTCCATATTTTGCATATCTGTACAGCCAGCAAATTAAATAGTAATAGGAATAAGCAAAGGCAATATGTGGACTATTGGGAATATGACATTTCAATTCCTCAAGTATTTCATTTGGAATGAATACCTTAGATTCCCGTTCGTGATATTGTAGTAGTTTTTCAATTTCTTCGTATGTCATTAGACTTCTCCTCCGATTTATTAATAGATTTTTTATAGAGTTGATTTATTTTATTTTGTATTCTTCAAGCGCCTTCTGTAAACGTTTATCTATGTAATACAAACTAAAAATTTTCTTAGTTTTTAAGTCCTGTGCCACAGTAATAAGCTGAATATCTTTTGTTTTAAGGAAATCTGAAACTGACTTGTTGTAGCAGAAAAAGTAATTACTCAAGGTTTTTCTCACCTCCTTTCAAGTTTTCCTCACTTTTTATCAACTTGTTGTTGATTTTATGAGAGAATGGTTTATAATAGGTATTAGTTAAATATCACAATGGTGATAGAGACTATAATCTGACTCACCACATTAAGGTGACACGTATCACCGAATCTCGGGACGACATCGACCCAACTCTAAATTTTAACAATAAAGCTGACCTGCTCATTGCTCCATTTTTACGGAACAAAAAGCAAGTCTATTCGTATTTATAGTTATAAGTATATTATCGACATGATTTGGAAGTTGTTTAGTAGATTAATAATTAAATATTCCAGACTTTACTTCCTCACCATGACCTCCACCATCTTCATCCCAAATTGTTTTGAACAAAGTCCAGCGAATGTTGTTCTCAGTGATATTCCACATTCTGATTGTATAATCCTCACTACCTTTGGTGATATAAACTCTGTCTAAATCCCAATCATCTATGACGAAATTACTTTTTCTCCCTAATGCACGTTTAGCTAAATTCTATATTGGTTGTGGTATTTCTCTTTCAATTGTTGCAGTCATTCATTTTCCCCCTTAGTTTTTATTAAGCGTCTATGCTTTATTATATCTTTTTATCTAATTTCGACAAATGCGATTTTGATAGATATAGCCAATATATTCGACAAATAAAGGTCACTACTTTATCATAATGTCATTATACGCAAGAAGTTCTTGTAGAAATTAGTCGAAATATTTTCTATTAAACTTCCACCTCAATATCCTCGTCATTGATATTAATTTCCCAGTCCCACGCCTTTGTAGAAATAACTTGACCGTCCATAGTTAATAGATTTACAAACGCTTGCTGTATGTTAATAGAGTCTAACTTTTCTTTAACATCCTCTTGACTCATACCTTCAATTTTAATTTCAATTGGCATTTGAATGTTTGCGAATACTGTGAACGCTTCTTTATTTGTAGCTGCGATAGTTGTTGTCATTTTATTTTATCCCCTTTTTATGTAGTTTTTTAAATTAATGCTGCGATTATTACTTCAAGGCTCCAGAACGTGATAATCCACAATACAAGCCGACTATGAATGTTGCAAAGCTGTAAAGTATCCAGCCAATCATTTGTAACCCTCCTAGTGTTATTTTTGCACACCGAAGTGTGTATCTAATTACATAATATACATTGTAGTGTATATTGTCAACACCATAATTGAAAAAAGTTACACTTCGGTGTATAATTAGATTATAGATAAAAGGAGTGATTGCTAATGATAAAAATACACCTATCAAGAATAATGGGTGAACAAAAACTAAAAATATCAGATGTTGCAACAATGACTGGATTACATAGAAATGGGATCACTAGACTTTATAACGATGAAACTGACGGTATTAAATTTGATACATTGGAAAAGTTATGTACAGCATTAAATTGCTCAGTAGGCGAATTAATAGAACATATCAAAGAAGACGGGGAATAATACCCTGTCTTTTTTTATTGGTGTCCCAGAAAAAGACACTATAATGACTATAACTGTGAGATATTCTCACTCTTTAATGTCGACAACGTGTCTGTTTGGTCGACACCTGAGAGACTTAAATTGTCTCACAGTCGAAACTAGGTCACAGAACGTGATTCACTTTTAAGGTCAATCAAATTTACCTGAGTGCGACAATATCGCCTTATGCGGAATCCAAATTTGGATTCGGGTTCAAGCCTCTGTTAACCCCAAACCAAATTTGAACTCAGGTTCCGAGCAACCCTAAGCATCAAACACTTCGAGGAATGCGTTCCTCATAAACTGAGCCTGCATCTGCTTACGTATTACGCCCGTATAATAGCCGAGAGGGTTCTTAATACGTTTACCCTTCATCTTGGTTAGAAGTGCCTGTAAACAACGAATAGATAGTGTAGCTAAGTCACCAGAAGCAATGTCAAACTTCTTAGCATTTAAGAAACTGATTTTCCACATTTCATTAATTTGTTTTGGACAATGGAAATAGTATTCTGCAAATCTAGCAAACTCCCCATTAACCCACGGATTAACAAATGATACAGGCTTGTCCTTACGTATATTATTTAATTGTTTGCTAGATTTAGAAAGATTGATAGTTTTAGCACGGTTCAAATTATCGTCAATGGATGGTTCATTTGATTGTGAAATAGAAGAATTTTCACTCCACAAAATTGTGGAGTCAGATTGCTCTGCATTAGAAACATAGCGATTAAAGACATACAAATTTGATGACTTGGAACCATTCTTCCTCACTAATTCATGCACAGTTAATAAGCCTAATTCTTTAGCTAAGGAAATAGCACGTTTGAATGTAGACCGAGATATTCCGTTATCATTGTATTGATCATTAATAGCTTTTAATATTGTTCCAATTTTGGCATTAGAAATGCCTGGGATTTTTGCACAATATCTAATCAACCTTTTGATTGCTATTAGCTGCCCCTTAGTAAATTTATTTTTAATATCAGTCATCCACATTTCGATATTATTATTGAAGTCTTTTAGTGATGAGAATTGACTATATTCTTTGAAATCTTGAATATTTGACTGTAACATAAAAAGCCCTCTCCCTATAGATTAGTGAAAGGACTGCACCATTTGCTCTAATTTTGAGATTACTAAAGAAACCTACCGTATCTGTTGTTTTTTAACAGAGGATTAGTTATAATTAGATTATTGAATATGGGTG
>NZ_JBALPC010000266.1:0-6582 GCF_036965225.1 Bacillus sp. JJ1474
ATCACTAATATACTTTTAGTAAAAAGTGTTTATATTATTGTTTTTAAAAAAAATCAATTTTTACTTTAGCATAAAGCTATTGTTTTAAATGGTTTTAAAAGATTTTCACAAAATAGACACATTTTTGTTGACGTATTGTGAACAACGGTATAGTATGTGTATATTAAGTTTACTTGTTACAATTAGTAACCTGGTGATTTAAAAAGGGAGGTATTAAGAATAAGTATTTTAAAAAATAAAGCGGCACATTTAGTAGATTGACTAATAGATTAGTGATCAAAATGTAAATTCCACATAATCAAGGAGGGTTAAAAATGACACAAATCAATCGTGAACAATTAAAAGCAGCTGGTTTTAGCGAAGACGTGTTGCCGCCGAAGCCAGAAGATAGAAATTGGAAGATCGGAAATTATGCAACAATATGGATGGGATCCGTTCACAATATCCCTAACTATATTGCCATTGGTGGACTTTTTGCCTTAGGGATGTCAGCAGGACAAGTATTCGCCGCAATTATATTTGCGTCAATCATACTAGCAGCAGCACTGGTTTTTAACGGTCATGCTGGATCAAAATACGGGTTACCATTCTCAATGTTCTTACGCACATCGTTTGGTACTAAGGGTGCCATGATTGCAGGTGTGCTAAGAGGTGTTATTAGCGCAATCATGTGGTTTGGATTTCAAACATATGCAGGAAGTCAAGCGTTATCAATTCTAATCGGAAAGCTTTGGCCAACGTATTTAACGTTAGGCGGGGATTGGAATCTTTTAGGATTGTCGTTGCCAGCGTTAATTTCGTTTCTATTATTCTGGTTATTCAATGTTGCTTTAATTTATGGAGGAATGGGGTTATTAAGTAAATTTACAAATATCCTTTCTCCACTTGTTTATATAGTTTTTGGCGGTATGGCGATTTGGGCAATTAAATTAGCTGGCGGCGTTGGCCCGATCTTAGCTTATACAGGTGCAGGAGTCAGCGGAAACAAAGTAATTGTCTTTTTAGCAGCTATTACTGTAATAATTGCTGCTTGGGCAGCTCCAATTGTAAATGTATCTGACTTCACAAGATTGGCTCGCTCTACGAAGGATCAGGCTATTGGCCAAACATTAGGTTTAGTTGTGACCTATTTATTGTTTGCCATCGCAAGTATTTCGATTATTGTAGGCTCTGAAATTGCCTTTGGTACACCAATTTGGAATGTACTTGATGTAGTTGCCCGATTTGATAGTTCTTTTGCAATAGCAATATCTGTTCTTACACTAGCTTTAACAACATTATCGGTGAACGTAACAGGTAATATTGTTCCTGCAGGTTACCAACTAGCATCACTATTCCCGAAAAAACTAACTTTTAAGTCGGGAGCAACAATCGCGGCTGTATTAGGAATTGTTGTCATGCCTTGGAAACTTATGGAGAACGCGACAAGTATTTTTACATTCTTAAATATGATCGGCGGCCTATTAGCTCCAATCACGGGTATCATGCTAGCTCATTATTTTGTAGTTACAAAAACAGAAATAGACTTGAGCGAATTGTATTCCAAAAACGGTAAATACAATTATAAAAATGGTTTTAATGTGAACGCCATTATTACATTAACTGTTGCTGGCGTGCTTTCCTTAATCGGGAATTTCGTTCCAATCTTTAAACCGCTTTCTGATATTTCGTGGTTTGTAGGAATTATTTCTGCTTTTATTATTTACGCTTTACTTGAGTTACCTAATAGTAAAGCTGTTAAGTTTTCGAAACAGATGAAATTGAATGAAGAAAAGTAGCTAGAAATAAGGGTTTATCTATATAAACTAGGGTGTTAGCGGCAATTTTTAAAGAAATGCGGCTAGGGGAATGTCAAAAAATAGGCTATTTTGACGGTGGGTATAAATTTTATTTTTATCGAAAGGGGTTTTTATAATGACATTTGATTTACTAATTAAAGGTGGAAATGTTGTCTTCCGGGATGGTGTTCGTAAAGTTGATATTGGCATAAAAAACGAAAAAATTTCATGCATTGCGGAGCAAATTACTGAAGATGCAAAAGAAATTATTGAAGCGAATGGACAGTATGTCATGCCAGGAATGATTGATACCCATGTTCACATCAGTGAACCAGGCCGTACAGAATGGGAAGGCTTTGAAACAGGATCGAAAGCATTAGCGGCAGGTGGAACGACAAGTTACGTGGAGATGCCATTAAACGCACTCCCGGCAACAATTAATAAAGAGGCTCTAGACTTAAAGCTTGAAGCTGCAAGCAACCAAAACTATGTTGATTATGCTTTCTATGGCGGTCTCGTGCCAGAGAACCTAGACGAGTTGGAAGAACTAGCAGATGCAGGTGTTCTTGCCTTTAAATGCTTCTTATCTGATATCACGAGCGATGTTCCTGGAGATTTCACGAATGTGGATGATTACACATTATATAAAGGTATGGAAAAATTAGCGGAATTAGATCAGTTGCTATGCATTCACGCGGAAAATCCATCGGTTACATCTGGGCTTGCTAAAGAATTTGCTAAAGCAGGCAAGAATTCTGGAGTAGAATATGCGGAATCACGCCCTGTTTTTACAGAAGTGGAAGCTGTTCAGCGTGCGATCCTTTTTGCTAAAGAAACTGGTTGTAAATTACATTTAGTTCACATTAGTACTTCAGAGGCTGTTCAAGCTATTTTACAAGCTCGTAGAGAAGGTGTAGATGTAACAGTTGAATCTTGCCCACACTATTTTGCCTTTACTGCCGAACAAGTTGATGAAATTGGTCCTAGAGCAAAATGTCAGCCTCCAATTAGAAAAGCAGAAGAACAAGCAAAATTATGGGACGAGCTTCTTAACGGGAATATCGACTGGCTAACATCTGACCATTCGCCTTGTACTGAGGACTTAAAGCAAGGAAATCTTTGGGAAGCATGGGGCGGAATTAGCGGAGCTCAAAATAATGTTGACCTAATGTTTGATTTAGCTGTAAAACAACGTGGATTACCAGTACAGAAGTTTGTTGATTTAATTGCTACTAATCCGGCTGAACGATTCAATTTGTCAAATAAAGGTGAAATTGCCGTTTCGAAAGATGCGGATATTATTTTGGTGGATCCTAACCAATCATATGTTGTTAAAAGAGAAGACCTTTACTACAAAAACAAACATAGTGCATATGAAGGCAGAAAAATTGACTGTCGTGTAACAAAAACAATTGTTCGCGGAAACGTCGTTTTCGATTTAGAAAAAGGGATTGTAGGAGCTCCTGTAGGTAAGCTTATTTCTGCTAAATAATTAATCCAAGGGATCAATAAAAAATTTTTACCCTTGCTGAAAAATCGGCAAGGGTAATGGGAAAAATGGGGGAAAGAAACATGGTTAAATACGATTTAATTATTAAAAACGGGACAATCGTTACTGCAGATTCAATTGTTCAAGGGGATATAGGAATTAAGGAAGGGAAAATTAAGGAAGTCTCAATTGGCAAGTCAATAGAGGCAACAGCAGTTAATGAGATTGACGCACAAGGACTTCATATCCTGCCAGGTTTAATTGACACACATGTCCATTTTAACGAACCAGGCAGAACAGAGTGGGAAGGACTAGAGACAGGAAGCAGAAGCTTAGCTGCCGGAGGAGTTACAACATTCTTTGATATGCCGTTGAATAGTACGCCTCCGACAATTAATAAAGCAAATTTAGAGCTGAAGAGCACTGCTGCCGCTGAAAAGTCAATCGTTAATCCTCGTTTCTGGGGCGGACTTGTACCAGAAAATATTGACGATTTAAAAGATCTTCATGAAAATGGCGTAATCGGATTTAAGGCATTTATGTCACCAAGTGGAATTGTGGATTTCAATAATGTTGATGATGAAACCATTTATAAGGGGATGAAAGAGATTGCATCCTTGGGATCCCTTCTTGCTGTTCATGCAGAGAGTACAGTTATTACTGAACAGCTTGCACAAGAAAAACAAAGTCAAGGAAAAACAACAGCAAGAGATTTTGTTGAATCGCGACCGATTATTTCTGAAATTGAAGCAGTTAGAAGAATTATTTCCTATTCAGAAGCAACTGGATGTAAACTTCATATTGTCCATGCAAGCAGCAGAAAAGTAGTCGAAGTGATTAACGATGCAAAACAAAGAGGCGTAAATGTAACAGTTGAAACATGCCCGCATTATTTATCGTTGACAGTAAAAGATTTAGAGGAAAAAAGAGCATTGGCGAAATGTGCACCTCCATTGAGAGATGAAGAAGAAGTTGAAGATTTATGGACGGCAGTTGCTAACGGAGAAATTAACGTCATCGCATCTGATCATTCGCCAGCACCGGCATCTATGAAAACAATTACAGACAACTTTTTTGAAGGATGGGGAGGTATTTCTGGAGCTCAGTCTACATTGAATATCATGTTGACTGAAGGGCATTTTAAACGAAATCTCCCATTAGAAAAAATTGTAGAATTAACTGCTGCAAACCCAGCAAAATTGTTCGGACTTTCAACTAAAGGAACAATTGCAGTTGATTATGATGCGGATTTGGCAATTGTCAATTTGAATGAAAGCTTTGAACTAAAGAAGGAAGATTTGTTTTACCGTCATCAGCACTCACCTTATGTAGGTATGACATTTAAAGGGAAAGTGAAGACAACAATTGTTGGTGGTAAAGTAGTGTTCGAAAATGGCGAACCAATAAAAAAATAAAAATGTAGGGGAATGGTTTTTTATAACTTAACTCCTCTGCAGTAATAATTAAAATGAAGGGGAGTTGTTTTTATGGCACCAATGGCAATACATCATGAAGGGCAAAAGAGCAAGAAATTTATGATTCCATATTGGTGGAAAGTAGTTTTTGCATTCACGTTAGGATGGATGTTCATCAATGCAAATAAATATTTTTTGAATCCTATTTTAGGGAATATTGGCTTAGAGTATAACCTGAATAACAGCCAGCTTGGGCTGGTCAATAGTATTTTCTTTCTGACTTACACGATCGCTCAAATTCCTGCAGGAGCTTTCAGTGATAAATTTGGCAGGAAAAAGTTGCTCGCCATCGGGTTTATTTTATATGGGGTTTTGACAGGCATCAGTGGCCTCATGGCTGGCTTCACAGGCTTTTTGGTAGCTCGTGCTATTGCAGGACTTTCTTCAGCAACATATTATGGTCCCCAATTTGCCCTATCATCTGAAGCAATTCCAGAAAAACGCAGAACTGTAGGCAGTGCAATTATTAACAGCGGATCAGGGTTAGGGGTTGCTTTAGGTTTTATCTTATCTAGCACATTAGTTTTAGAAAAGGGTATGAGTTGGAGCGTTCCATTTTATATCTTCGGTGTGCTTACGGTTCTAGTCGGAATCCTTATTTCGGTATTAGTAAAAGAAAAAAATCCAGATAAGGCATCGAATGAAAGTAAATTACTAGAGAAGTCGCCTAATAAAGGAGAAAAAGTTTCGGTTTTATCTTTACTTAAAAACCGTAATCTCTTAATTACCTTTCTAGTCTTATTTTGTTCTATTTACGGCTTTACAGTCGTTGTCACATGGTTGCCGAAGTTTTTGGAAACCGAAAGAGGTTTCCACGGCAGTCAAGTTGGTTTGATATCGGCCCTAGTTCCATTAGCTTCGATACCAGGGGCGCTTATCGCAAGTTATATTTCGGATCGCTTAGGCAGGAAGAAGCCTTTCGCATTTGTGCTGATTCCAATTGCAGCGATTGCATTATGGGCAACTGTCTATGTTCATGATACCGCATTATTGATCACAGCATTATTGGTTTATGGATTTTTTGGTAAGATTGCGCTAGATCCGCTTCTGATAGCATCAGTTTCCGAAAATGTTGATAAATCAGCGTATGGGCTTGCCTTCAGTCTCTTTAATTTTATGGGTATGATGTCGTCGATTATCGCCCCTTGGTTTGTTGGGTTTCTTGCTGATAAAACAGGCAGCATGGCTACGGGATTTTACTCAGCGGTCATTGTTCTTGCGGTAGGGTTCGTGCTAATGATGTTCTTTAAAGAAGGGACAAAAGTAAAAGAATCGGTTGAATAGAGATGAATATTAAAAAAGGGGTTATAACAGGTGTAAATTCACTGTTATAGCCCCTTTTGTTTTGGAGGAAATGGTGATGAAGCATTTGATAAGGAAAGATTGCAACAACGATTATAGCCATTTTTCAGCCCAATTTTCAATTGTTTGAAGTGCTTTTCCCAATTCAGTACCCTTTCTAGTTAAGGAGTATTCTGTCCTAACAGGGCGGTCAGTGATCACATTCCTAATCACGAGTCCATCTTCTTCAAGTTCTTTCATGCGCTCATTTAGCACGCGTTTACTTAAATCAGGAATATAGGCGTGTATTTCACTAAATCTTTTTGGTTCATCCATAAGTGTATGGATAATAAGTCCTATCCATTTTTTGCTAATTAGGTGATATGAATGCTCAACTTTATCACATAATTGCTTTTGATTTGCATGCTCAATCATTAATTTCACCTCCAGAATAAAGTATAGTTGTATATTATTAATAACCAGAGTTATAATGTTATCTTTATCAAATTTTATCATATATTTCCTTGATTATAAAGTAAATATATGTATTTATTATACG
>NZ_JBALPC010000267.1:0-2074 GCF_036965225.1 Bacillus sp. JJ1474
GTTTTAAGAATGCCACTTACATGATGACGTGGGTTTAAGGTTCGCCATTTCCTTGTAAGTGTTTACCGTTTGGCAAGTGAATTTCTTCAATAATTTTATTTATCTACCTATTAACTGAATATTTACGAAGTGTAGATGCGCGAAAGTCTTTTAATAAAACTTTAGGAAGGGGCTTCCCTTCCTGTCTCTTCATTCGGTCATACCTATAAAAACTTTTAAACTGATCCGTTAGACTAACAATTCTCCGTCTTTCATGATTGAATAATCATCAATTACAACTGTTACATTTTTAATGACTAAATCAAGATGCAGCGGGGAATCTACATGTCCTCCAAAGTTCAAGTTTTTTCCTATTCCAATATGAATATTTCCAAATGAACCTTCATCGGGAGCCATATGTCCGCATAAATAGTTTTCTTTATTTAATCCAAGGCCAAGTTCCGCGATATTATACACTGTCGGATCATTGAAATCAGCCAAAATTTTGCGAAGAATATCCGCTTCTCGCCCGCCTGTAATTTCTGTAATGAAACCGTTCTCAACTCTGCATGTAACAGGTTCATCAAGTAAATTTAAGAGTGGATGAGGAATACTTCCATCAAACACCAATACACCATTTGCTGTACCTTCGACTGGACCAAGGGCCACTTCTGCATTAGGCGGAAATGAAGCTGAACCTGGCTCTCTCGATGTCCCATAATCGAAAACAGGTTTACGCCCTTCAATGCTGCACACCATATTAGTTCCTCCAGGAGCAGTCAGTGTAAATGTTTTACCTTGATAATACTCAGAAACCCGATCAATGACCTTCCTTACTTCATCAAAATCAGCGGTTAGGCCGCCTTCTTCAAACATATGTAGAGCATAATCTTGTAGCCCCACCCAACGCAATCTTCCGTTTTTACTTGTTTCCAACCGTGCTTTTGAATGGTACATCGACATGGTTGTGGCACCAAATGCTACATCGCATCCATTTAATGCTGCTCTGACGGCTTCAGTTGGCTCAGCGCCATGTCCGTCTCTTGGACTCATAACAATCATCGTAGTATCAAAGTATTCTTTTGCATACTTATAAACAAATTCTCCGATATCCCTTTTATTATCATCGGTGATTACAAGTACTTTCTCGCCTTCTTTTAATTGGGTAACACTTGTGAACAATTGTTTTATCCCTAATGGCATATCTTTTGGAAACTCTATCATTTTTTTCTACCCTCTTTCGATAAAATTATATGTTTTTTCTATTAAAATACTTCGACCACAATTTCAACTTCTACTGGTGTTCCTCCCGGAAGAGATGCAGCTCCCATTGCTACTCTACTGTGTTTTCCTGCTTCTCCAAATACTTCACTTGCCAAGAATGAAACTTCATTCATCACTTCCGGTTGATCAGTAAAATCCGGTGTGCTTGCAACATAACCTTTTATATTAACAATCTTTTTGATAGAATCGAGACTTCCCATGATATTTCGTACAGCAGCTAGACAATTTGCAAAGGCAATTTTGGCTGCCTCCTGAGCTTCTTCTATAGAAACTGTATCTCCCACAATTCCCTTATATTTCAAAACACCGTCTACCTTTGCTGCATTTCCGGATACAAAAAGTAAATTACCGGTTTTAATGCCATCTTCAAACGGTCGTTGATTTGCTTGTGCTGGATCTGGTAGCTTATATCCAGCTTTTATTAATTTTTCTTCATAGTTCATGAACATCCTCCTCATTTGTTATTTTTTCTAGAATGCCTTTTGTTTCTATGATTATAATTGTATTACAATATAAATAGTAATTCAATATTAATTTTAGAATTTTTTAAAAATTGACATTACAAATTGAAATTAGTTGCCGCTCACTTCCTTCAGATTCTGCGCAACACAGGCACCCTTGTGTTAAGCTACAGCTATTTCTGCCTTCACAATTTGGGACTCATCCCTATAGACTGTACACATGCTGGGCGCACATGAATAAGAGACTGACTTTGCCAAGTCAGTCTCTTATTCCTCTAATGGATGTATTTGTAATAGTCGAAGTCTCTTGTTTGAGGCAAAGATAAAATAATTTTTTGCATTGAGGAATT